>JBMOHT010000303.1:0-3207 GCA_049317705.1 Bacteroidota bacterium
CGGCCATAGGAAGACGAAGATATTTATATCCGATCGTCAATGTCAAGAACGAAATGGCTGTGGTGATCATTGCACCGGTCAGCAGCACGATCGGTCCTTCGGTCTGGAAGGTTGATCCGAATCCTTGTCCCGCTTTCACACCGATACCGGCGAGAAAGAAGACCAATCCGATCTGCCGCAGTACAAGATTCGCGCTGAACGGCATCGTCCACGTAACGGAGCCGGTTCTCTGCAGTCTGCCGAGGATGAGGGAGACGATGAGCGGACCGCCGGCGAAACCGAGTTTGAATGACGAACCGTTCGGCAGCGGTATCGGCAGCATACCGACGAACACACCGATCACAATGCCGAGGGAGATGGAGAGGAAGTCCGTTTCGGAAACAGCTTTCATTGAGTCGCCGAAGAACTCCGTGATGCGCTGGATGTTCTCGTGACGCGTCACTACGCGCACACGGTCGCCGAGTTCCAATTTCGTGTCGGGTGACGGGACGAAATCGACATCACCGCGGCGAAGACGGGTGATGGTGGCGCCGTATTCTTTTTCAAGATGCAGGTCGTGGATCGCTTTTCCGACGGCATGTTCGTTCGAAACAAAGACGCGGCGGTACTCAAAACCGGCATTGTCCATCGTGATCTGTTCGTCGCACGGTTCACCGAGAACGAGTTGCGCACGCTTCAGATCGTCCGCTGAGCCGACTGCGGCAACAAGATCGTCTTGTTCGAACACGGTGTCGGGAAGGATGATGTTGATGGAGCCGCCTCGTTTGAAGCGGCTGAGGACGAATCTGCGGCGTTCGATCAGACTCAAAACATCGTTCGCTCTCTTACCGATCACTGAAGGATTGACGATGCGGAAGGTCTGCGTTTGAATGGTCCCTGCGCCGGATTCTCGAGCGCGGTCAGCTTCCTCTTTGACAAAATCGATCTTATTCCATTTGGCGAAGAAGTAGAACCAGAGGATCACTCCCAAAACGCCGAACGGATAGGTGAGTCCGTACGTGATGACCGGCGCATTCATCATCGTTTCCCGCATTTCGGCAGGATACTGAGCCGTGTACGATTTTACCGCCTCAACAGATGCGGCCAATGCGGGAGTATTCGTCAACGCACCGCAGAAGATCCCCACACCGTGCGGAATATCGAATCCGAACAGTATGGTAAAGATACCGGCAAGAACAGCGCCGGTGATAAGGATAAGAACGACGAAGAGATTTGCCCGAAGTGATTTTTTATTGAATGATGAGAAGAAACTCGGACCGGACTGCAGGCCGATCGTATAGACGAAGAGGACGAGACCGACAATGTAGATCTCCTCCGGCATGGTGAGACGTTTGTCCAACGCGCCGAAAGCGATGCCGATGAACAGCACCGCCGAGACGCCGAAGCTGAATCCCAGAATGCGGATCTGACCGAGCAGAAAGCCGATACCGATCACGGTGAACAGCAGCAGCAGCTTGTTCGCTGCCAGTAATGATATAAGTGATTCCATAGAGAATAATAGAGGTCTAAGTGAGTAAAAAGCGGAATTACGCACTAAGGTACGGAGATTTTCGGTGAAATGTTATCCCGCAGTATGAAAAGCATTCACCACGGAGGACACAGAGCACACAGAGAAAAAAAATAGGCCAGGACTTTAGTCCTGGCCCAAATATAACCTTGTGTAGGACACCTTGAAGGTGTCCTACAACTGACACAAGCGAAAATTATTTTTTCTCCGCCGCCACGATCAGCCCCGTTCCCGCAGCATTCGTGGAATTGAAATCGATCCACATCAGAATAAGCGTGAGCCAGAGTGTTGCAATATAATAGAAGGGAAGAACGATGAAGAATGCTTTTGATACGTTCAGCATCAGCATCGGATATTTGATGCCGAGCCGCCAGGCGATGGAGCCGACCGGTCCGTAGGAATATTTTGTGAACAGTACATTGAATCCGACACTCTTCAGTTTTGTTGTGATATCCTCCACCGAATATCCGTCCCGCGCATGTTCGCCGATGAAGCTCTCCTCATCCTCGCCGTGTACATCCGAGCCGCCGAGATTGGAGGGAGTATTGATCAACAACATTCCACCCGGTTTCAGTGCGGCATAGAAGTTTTTGAACACGGTCACATCCTCCACAATGTGTTCCATCACATCAACGGAGAGAATGAAATCGAAACGGTTCGTGTGTGTAGGAACAGTAAGATCTTCTACGCCAAAATTAACATTCGTAAGTCCTTCCGCAGCGAAGAACTGTTTACAGTCAGCGATATAATCTTCTTTTACATCGATCGCGTGAATGGTCGCATTCGGGAATCTTTTCGCGATGTAATAGGAGTACTGCCCGAATCCGCTGCCGGCATCGAACAGGTTGAACGGTCCTTTGCGCTTGGAAAGGAAGTTCTTCAATTCCCGCTTCACGAACCACGTGCGCAGGAACATCATGCCGAGCGTAAAATAGAAGAGCCGGCGCAGCACAGGCGCTTTACGGACAACGTTGCCGATGGAATCTTTAATAGGATCGTAATGCATGGTGATTATCGTTTGGATGAAAGAATATTCTGTATCTGTGTGAACATGACCTCCGGTGTGATGGAGTTCATGCAGTTCGGTTCGAAGTCGCACGTCATCTTATAGCAGCAGAGACAATCGAGGTCCGAATGGAGTTTCGTGATCTGTCCGTTGTAGGACTCGATCTCTGCAACGGATGTCGGACCGAAATACGCGAGCACTTTTTTCTTCATCGCCGTGGCGGCGTGGAGTGCAAGCGTATCGCCGGTGACGAACACATCGCACAACGTAATGAGCGCGAAGAATTCCCGCAGCGTATTGTTCGTTCCCATATTGATCACGCGCTTCGGGTCAATGGATGCGAGTTCTTCGTTCCGTTTTGCTTCGAGCGGACCGCCGTACAGAAGCACCAGGGAATCGGTCTTCGATAAAATTGTTTTGATCACCGCGGTGAATCCGTCGAGTGTCCACATCTTATACTGCCAGCGGTCGCTTGCTCCGGTGTTCAATCCGATCTTTGCGTTCGCTCCGGCCAGTCCTTGATAGACGGCGAAATCCGTAGCGAATTTCTTTTCGCTGTCGGACAAGGTGATGATGATATCTTTCTTCTGCGTGGTGATGCCCGCGATCGCGAGCATGTGGTCCTGATATGTGCGCGTATTCTTCTTCTTCACATCGTCGAATGCACCCATCTCGAACCATTCTTCCGCCGCCG
>JBMOHT010000304.1:0-3198 GCA_049317705.1 Bacteroidota bacterium
CCCGCTCAAAAAAGGGGAAAGCATAGTGCTTTCCCCTTTCTTTTTCAGTTTAATTTGGCACGCACCTTTTGTATATTCTACAACTATGGCAGAGAAGATCCTCGTCGTTGAAGACGACACTAATATAGAGCAGCTTGTTTCCTTTAAGTTGAAGAATGCCGGATACACGGTCTCAACAGCGCATAACGGTGCAGAGGCATTAGAATTCCTCAAAAAGCAAAGTGTTGACCTGGTCATTACCGATGTGATGATGCCTGTAATGGGCGGGAAAGAGCTTGTGATGGAACTGAAGAAGGATCCGAAGACCAAATCGATCCCCGTGGTCATGCTCACTTCCCGTACACTTGAGAAAGAGATCGTTGAAGGATTCTCGCTCGGCGTGGAAGATTACATAAAAAAACCATTCAGTCCTCAGGAATTGATCGTTCGTGTGAAGACCGTGCTCATGCGAAAAAAGAGTTGACCGGACCGCATATGCTACGCTCGAAGAAGCGATTCCTCTATACGCACAAGATCTTCATCGCGATCGCTTCGATTCTTATCGCTCTGTTCGTCTTTCCGTACCTCTACTGGTACGTCCTTCCAGTCACACCGCTCTCCGTGGTAGTGATCGACAAGACCACCGGTCTGAATTATCGTGAACACAAGACATTCTTCTGGCTGATGGAACACTGGAAGTACGTCAATCCCGATACGAAGAATTATTATCACCCATCGACCGATTATTACGGATTCTATCCGGAGGACAGTACGTTCAGTGAAACATCGCAGCTGAAACTGGATGATGTTGACATTCTCTACCTTGCGGATACATACGGCGTCTATGATTATCCGATGGAGTATCAGCAGTACGAACGCCTGATCCCCGAGGTCTACGTGCCGATCGTCCTTCGGTACGGCGGTCTCTCCTCCGAGGAGATGGACCGGATCGAACGGTACCAGCGGCGAGGAAAAAAGATCATTGCGGAATTCAATACAATGGAATCTCCTCAAGTGGATGTGAAGCCCGTGCAGCATCGCCTTGAGAAGGTCTTCGGTGTGAAATTCACCGGCGCACTCGGCCGGTATTACGATGATGTGAATACTGCTTCGCGATGGATGAAGGACCTGTATCAGAAACAGTACTTCAAAAAGTGGGACCTTTCCGGACGGGGGATCATCATCACCATTGCACGGGGACTCGGGGATGAACGTCCGGGTATTGTCGTGCTGGAAGCGGGCGACCTTTCGAATACGCCGGTCTTTCTCCGCACGACCGACCATCCTATGCTGAAGGGGACGGAAGATGCCGTGCCGTACTATTATTTCTTTGAGTTCATGGATGTCGATTCATCCGCAAAGGTCATCGCCCGGTATGAGATCCAGTGCAGCGGCAAAGGGAGAGAGAAGATGATCGCCGCCGGACTTCCGCTCTCGTTCCCCGCGATCATCCTTTCCGATTCGACCGAGCATCAGGTCTATTTTGCCGGAGATTTTGCAGACAATGAAGTGGATGTGATCCTCACCCAATATTGGAATGTAGAATTCCTGCTCAGCAAATTATTCTCATTCTATTTTGTTTCAGACCAGACGCGGTTCTTCTGGAAGTTCTATCTGCCGATGATGAAGAATGTCTTCAATGAAGCATCAGCCGAACGGCAGAGACTTCTGAACTGATCCATATTTCACCCATCACTCCATAAAGGGATACGGCCATTTTTTTCCTGTTCGTACTTGTCACGACGTTCTTCGCGCTCTTTCTGATCGCCATCGGATCTATCGGTCTGATCGTTGCGAAAGTGCGGTCCGGCGTAACGGGTATGAAACTGTATACGATCGATACCGACACCAGGGAGATCCTCAACCGCTATCTCTTTGCCGACATCCGTGATGACGATATCACCGATGATCCTAAAGCATTAATCCAGCGGCTGGAACCGTTCCTGATCGATCTGAAGATCGGGCTCGATCTAGATCCATCATCGCGACGCGGAGGCAGGCGGCGTTCATTGAAGCGCGTGATGCTTTCTCTGACTACCGATGTCATCGGCGATACGCGCATCCGTCTGAACAGGGCATTCGATTACTTCGGTTATGTTGATGAATGCGTTGAGGACCTGAAGGACCACCGGTGGTGGGTGCGCGCTGTTGCCTGCAAGAATGCCGGATTGATGCTGAGTGAAAAGGCCCTGCCGCATCTTGAAGTGTGTCTGGATGATGAGAATGGTGATGTGCGGATCGAAGCCGTGCAGGCGATGATCGATATCGCGGGTGTGGAGATCCTTGGTCCCGTTCTGATGCGTTTGAAAGATATGTCGCCGTGGATGCAGGTGCGTGTTTCGCGCTCCATTCTCAGCTTCGGAGAATACTCTGTGCCTCATCTCATCACCGGAATGCGGTCCAAATATCCGAGGATCCAGGCGTTCTGTGCGGAGAATCTCGGGATACTCGGTGATATCAAAGCGGTGCCGACGCTGCTTGAATACATCGATTACAGTGTAACGGAAGTGAAGCATAAAAGTCTGATCGCACTGGGAAGGATCGGTGATCCGCACAGTGTTCCGGTGGTCGTGAAATATCTGAGATCCGGCGAGGAACAACTGAGAGTTGATGCGGCAAAGGCCGCCGGAAATCTTTCGTCACCCTCCATGGCGTACGATCTCTACTGGCTTCTGGTAACGGATACGGTCAGTGTGAAACTTGCGGCCGCGGAAGCATTGTCCCGCTCCGGTGAACTCGGCATCCGCAGTTTGCACTATGCCCTGAACAATGCCGATGATCAGGTGCGGATGATCGCCATGCAGTTCCTGCACGAAGCCGGGCATCCTGCCGAACCGGCACAGGAGGCGGGGCGATGAACGATTTTCTTTTTGAACTCACCAACCTCGTCCTGAATTCGTATTCGGTCTTCATCATCGGATTCTTCGTGTTCGTGAATGTCTTCTATTTCTCCATGTACACCATCTCGTTCGGCGCGATCATCACGTATCTCCGCCGGCACGAATTCTGTGATTACCGCGTGATCATGCAGTCCGAACTGACGCCCGCGGTCTCCATCCTTGCTCCCGCGTATAACGAATCCGCCACCTGTATCGAGAGCGTGAACTCCCTGCTGAAACTGAATTATCCGACGGCGGAAGTGGTCTTTATCAATGACGGCAGCAAGGATGATACGCTGAATGTGGTGATCAAAGAATTCGGCATGATCAAAACGGAACG
>JBMOHT010000305.1:0-3196 GCA_049317705.1 Bacteroidota bacterium
GCTTCGATGATGGAGCGGTATTTTTGGTTCACATCCTGAATGTGACGAAGCCAGTTGTCGATCAGTCCGTACCGGTTGTTCTGCAGCGCTGCACGAACGCCTCCGCAGCCGTAATGTCCGACCACCATGATATGTTCAACGTGGAGCACTTCCACTGCATATTGAATGACGGAAAGGCAGTTCAGGTCCGTATGGACGACTACATTCGCCACGTTGCGGTGAACGAACAGTTCGCCTGGATCCAGTGCGACGATCTCGTTTGCCGGTACGCGGCTGTCAGAGCATCCTATCCAGAGATATTTCGGGGATTGGATGTTCTCAAGACGCTTGAAAAAATCACTCCGCTCAGAGATCTTTTCTGATGCCCAATGACGGTTGTTCTCCAGAAGATTTGCCAATGTTCCCATGTTATACCTGTCCGTCCCAATTATTATCATGTTCCGCAAATGTTTTGCGGATGCGAGTTACCGTATCCGCCGAAAGCGGACCCTTCTCTATAATTTCGATATTCTTTTTGATGTGGTCAAGATTCGTGGTGCCGACAATGGAGCAGGAGATCCCCGGCAGGAATGCGGTAAATCGGAGAGCGGTATCGAGCCATTCATCGCCGAATTCCAGCTGCATCGCTTTCATCCGTTTCCAATATTCTTCACAATAATTGCCGAACGGCTGGGAAGCGTGCAGCCACGGTGCATTCCCGATAGGACGTTTTGCAATATATCCGAGTGCTTGTGATGATGCCGGAGCAACAACGGAATCGATGGAACGCTGATCGAAGATATTGATGGAACTCATCAGCCCGCCGAATATTTTAGAATCCAAAGCGAACTTCAGTGCTTCATTTTCACCGGAGTATGCTGCAACACGCACCTTACCGTCGTTCACCATTCTCAATAGTGCATCGGTCACTTCGCCACGTTCAAGCGTCTCTTTCGGACAGGAATGAAGATGGACGATGTCAATATGGTCCGTCCGCATCTGGGTCAGTGCGTGATGCACGCCGGCGACGATGCAGTCATACGTCCAATCCTGAAATCCCGGAATACTGTATCCTACTTTTGTCGAGAGAATGTAATCATTCCGTCTCCATGACAGATGCCGCCCGATCCGTTCTTCGGAGAGTCCGTATCCGCGCGCCGTGTCGATGAATGTAACACCGAGATCGACGATCTGGTTCACGAAATAGCCGGTGTAATTCTCATCCATCGACGGACTGCCGATGAGTCCGGCGCCGAAACCGAGCACGGGTAATTCGATATCCGTTGAACTGTATTTGTTTTTTTTCATAACCCCAACCAATAGAATCTCTCGCAAAGGCGCCAAGACGCAAAAGTTTTCAATATTCTTCTTTGCGACTCTGCGTCTTTGCGAGAGATGAATTATGTAATATTACTTCCTGCGCTGAGCGACCGCCCGTTCGTACAGTTTCACGTATTGTTTTGCGGAATGCTCCCATGATAGGTCCATGGTCATTCCGTTCCGCTGAATGGTTCGCCATTCAGCGGGGATGTTGAATGAATCGATGGCGCGTTTCACCGTTGATGCTAGTGCATTCCCGGTTGCATCATAGAATGAGAATCCATTCCCGTTACCGGTGCCGAGATGCTGCGCTTCGTGCCAATCATGGACGGTATCCGCGAGACCGCCGGTCTTCCGGACAATCGGGACGGTGCCATACTGCAGCGAATACATCTGATTGAGTCCACACGGCTCGTAGTGTGACGGCATCAGGAACATATCCGCTCCCGCCTCGATCAGATGCGCCAGATCGTTGTTAAAACCGAGATAGGTCCAGCACTTCTTCGGCAATAGCCGGCTCATGGATGTGAACAATTGTTCGAACCGCTCTTCACCGCTGCCGAGGATGACCCATTGAGCATCCATCCGCATCAGTTCGTTGATGGCATCGGCGATCAGGTCGAATCCTTTCTGCGCGACAAGCCGCGAGATGATGCCGATGACCGGGATCTTCTCGTCGAACTGCAGTGATGTCCTTTCGAGCAGGAATTGTTTGTTCTTTTTCTTGTTGGTGAGATCATCCGCGGTGAAATGATGAGGAATATGTTTGTCGATGGACGGATTCCAATCTTCGGTGTCGATTCCGTTCAATATTCCGACGAAATCACTCTGCCGGATACGGAGAAATTCCTCCATACCGGAGCCGTATTGCGGTGTAAGCACTTCCTGCGCATATGTTTCGCTCACCGTGTTGATCACCTCGGAGAAAAGAATTCCGCCCTTCATCATGCAGAATGAATTCTGAAAATCGAGCGCCCCGCCGTAGCCGTAACTCTGTGCAAGTTCAGCTTTCGCAAGCGTATCGAATGAGAACCGTCCCTGATATCCGATGTTGTGGATTGAATAGAGGAACGCCGAATGATCGAACATCCTGTCCCAGCTGTAACTGTCCTTCACGAACACCGGCATCAATCCCGTCTGCCAGTCGTTGCAGTGGAACACATCGGGAGCCCATTGGAGTTTCTGGCACAATTCGATCACCGCTTTGTTGAGCAGGATGAACCGTTCGTCCTCGTCCCAGTTCTCCGTGTAGATCTTCCCGCGGTAATAATACTCACGGCAGTCAATGAAGTAGACCTTCACATTGGAATTCGGCAGCAGCGCTTCGTGCACATACACGGAGCGCGGGAAGCCACCCACACGGACCTTCATCTCACCGATGGAATCGAGATATTTCAGTCCGAACTTTTTCTCATCGATGGAATCATATTTCGGAATGAACACTTTTACATTCACACCGAGTGCGGAGAGATATTTGGGAAGTGCGCCGACAACATCGGCGAGTCCGCCGGTCTTTGCGTACGGTGCACATTCAGAGGAGACGATCGCAACGTTCATGTGGGTCCTGAATAAGAGAATGATATAATATCAAAAAACGGGAGGGAAATTGCAAAGAAGAAGGGAGTAAAGCGTCATCCAATACAATAGAAACGTTGCTGAATTGATCTCTCGCAAAGTCGCTAAGACGCAAAGAATAAATGAGATACAAAAATACTTAGCGCCTTTGCGTCTTGGCGAGAATATATTATGGGTCTAAGAAAATTTATCCATACGAAATATCATCGGTGCCAGTCCGACGTCACTTCCATTACGCAGACGAGACCGCGCCATTTGCCGTATTGGTCGTAATGCCGTTCGATGATGCTGTCATCCGTGACGGGGCGTCCTTTCCGGTGCA
>JBMOHT010000306.1:0-3174 GCA_049317705.1 Bacteroidota bacterium
CGATGAACATTATTCAAAAATTCATTCATCTTTCCATAACTGTAATCGATGCTGATCGGCCAGCCTGAGAGAGCGCTGTTGATACCGAAACCGTAGGTCAATCCTTCACTATCGTAATCCACTTTGTATCCGCCCCGCAGCGCGATGAACTCCGAGAATGAATACTCCGCTCCAACATGCATCTGCTGCAAATAATCATTCGGCTGGAACAGATCATACGCCAGCGTCAAACGGTTCACATCATCCGTGAAGAAGAGTCCCTCCTTCCCGAACAGATTTCCGGAGATTCCAATGCGGAACGCCAGCGGTGCGGGATGTGCTTTGTCCACAAAGGTGACCTGAGGACCGAAATTCTGCACGGCAACGCCCACCTGCACTGACCGATAACCCGTATTATAGAGCATACCGAAATCGAAGAGGAGGACATCGGCATAGGTCTTGACCGAACGGACCTCACCGGTCGTCTTATTGATGATGGTGACGACAGGATCGGACCATAGGGATTCCATTGCATATTTTACGGTGCCGCCGGCAGAGAATTTGTCCGTGAACGTCTGTGCATACGAAACTCCCAGCACATACGAATACGGAATGAATGAACGTCCTGTCAGACCGGAATTGAAGAACCGCGAACCATCAGGTGCTATGACGAGGTCCGGCATATCGGCCCTTGTTTCCTGGATGGTGCCGTAATCGACATATTGAAATTGGAAGCAGACGTTCCCCATATTCCCCATCGGAATATCGTACGCCATGGCGATCAGTTTCGTATCGAAGATCCATGAGGTGAGTGTTGTCGTCATCTCCTGGTTCTCGATTCGTGCCAAACCTCCCGGATTCCAAAAGGCGGCGTCCGCTCCACGTGCAAGGGTAACGAATGCATCTCCCAACGCTGTCGCCCGTGCCGTCGGCATTACTTTCAGGAATTGGAACGACGTTGTTCCAACTTTTTGTGCCTGCAGCTGTCCGATGAAAACGGAGAGCATCAGCACACTCATTATTGTTCGGATGAAGAATCTCATAGTCATCTGTTTCGTTTAGTTGATGATAACGAATTTGCCGTTGGTTCGTGCCCCATCGGGTGTGTTCACGGAATAGAAATACACTCCGGAAGCGATCAGTTGATTGTTCCTGGTGATCTGGAAGAACGGATGCTGGATATTGTTCTCGTTGTGTTCAATGGTCTGAACAAGCTGACCGCTGAATGAAAAGATCCTGATGGTACAGGTCTTCGGAAGATTGTAGAAGCGGAGCTGTTTGTTGATATCACCGCCGACGCTTGCTCCGGTATATCCCGATGATACAATGAACGGATTCGGAGCAACGAACACGTGCTCGAGTGATGCTGTTGCACCGATCGCTGATTCCTGAAGTGTCATATTGGTACGTCCGCTCGTATTCCCTTTATCATCCACACTCAGCACAGAGTAATACCACTTATCACCGACACGTGTGTTCTTATCGATGTACCGGTATTGACCGTTCGCGAAATATTGCAGATCACTTTTTGCGACCATTGCCAGCTGCTGCCAACGTCCCAGCGGGTGATCCGATCTGTATAGAACATAATGATCAAGAGTTCCCTGCAGCCGTGGCGAGGTGAATGCTTCCACCTGCGGTCCCCATGAGATGACATTCTCACCCAAAGCGGTATTCCGGACCACGATCGCAGGAGCGGGGATCGGTATCGGGATCTTGTAATTTCCATGATCCTGGAATTTCTCCGGCCAAAATTGATTCAACGAATCACTGTAATTAACAAGCGCCGCGCCGGTATAGGTTTGAATAGCACGGTCTGCGACCTCACGCACGGTGATCACATTCGAGTTCAGATAATCCGGTTTAGGATAGACCGACAGATAGTCGCTTCCGTGAATGATCGACGGATTAAGTGTCAGCGGGTTAAGGTCCTTTTGTGTATGAGGAGCCCAAAAATTCGGAATACCATAGAATGCGAACGATGCCGAACCTGATTCTCCGATCCTTCCGTCTGTGGAAACATTTCCCGTACTGCCGCCGACATCGCGCAGATAGGTCCGTCCTCTTGTCATTCCCAGTTGTGTCTCCGATTCACGCGCTGCGCCGAATCCGCATACTTCTGCGATGGTAATGCGTACCTTCGCTCCTGATTTCATGATGTAGGGACCGAATGCCCAATTCCGCCCAACGGCCTGCGGTAAACTCTGTCGCCAGTTGAATTCTCCGCGCCCCACCCAATCCGGTCCATAGGTCGCGAGATCGGTGGCGGAAGGATTCGCGCGTACACCGTTGATATCCAAAACTTTTGTTTTTGTTCTCGGTCCGTCCAGCTGCGCTGTTTCCACTCCGTTATAATACGGCTGTTTCAAGTGCTGAAAAGAATCCCAGGAGACCGGATCTTCCGTCAACGGGCTGGCGAATTTAATGATGGTCTCGTTCTTGTGTGCAAGATGGGTCGTATCATAATAGAGCACCATCATACCGGGACTTTGCGGACTCAACAATCCCCCTCCGAATTTTCCTGTTTGTGCCCATTGATTGAAATAGGTCCTTTCCGGATTTCCGGTGCGGTGAAGTCCGTACTGCAGCCAGCGTTTCATGTCGAAATGCGCTTGATAATCCTTGCCGGCAATACCGATCTGGGACCAGCCTGCTGAACGGTCATATCCGAATTTTCCTCCGGTCAGTCCGTGGGAAAAATTGATGATCACATCATTCAACTGCAGAGTGGAATTCGGTGTTGACGGATTCCCGTCAAGATCACCGGTGTTCTCAAATTCATATTCGTAAATGATGAAGTCATCATAGTCAGGAAAACTCCATGAACGGCTCGTGCGAGTGATGGTGATACCGGTCGGTGTGGCCCATTTAGTAACGATGACCTCTTCCGCTTCGTCCGGATTATACGCAGGATTCAATTCCCCGTTTGCGAGCACGGGATAGTTCTCGATCCGTTTATCTGCACCGGCTACAGGAAAAGAATTTTGCTGAGGAAGCGCATTGGTCCCGCCACCGCAGTATGCATACAAACGCGCTGCGGCCACCGTATCGATCGGTGTAGCACCGATCTGGACACCTCCGCCGAATGAATTGTGCTGACCGGTATACGTAACACCGTCCAACGTGATCGCAGAATTTGCCGGCCACTCGAACGATGGAACACCGGGCTCCGTTGTTCCTGAATTTTGATATGCT
>JBMOHT010000307.1:0-3141 GCA_049317705.1 Bacteroidota bacterium
CGGACGATCTTGAAGAGAATGATGAACCGATCATATATCATTTCACTCCTGCGATCGCAGCAGATCGTCCGGTGAACCAATGGAACGAACAACGGAAACTGTTACCTGCATGGTCGATCACCAGTTATTCAGGATTGACCAAAAATGATGAGCATCGAAGTACTCTTGAACCATTACGGGATGAGACAATTCAGATACCGCAAGAGGGTATCTTTGCCTTTCCGAAGGGTGCTGAAGCAGGAACAGTGCTGCATACGATTTTTGAACGGATCGATTATATCAATGCTGCGGAAACGGATGGACCGGTACCGGAAGATATACTGAAAACAGTCAATGGTATCCTTGCAGATGCCGGTTTTATCAATGCTGTTGATAAGAACAATTCAGTATCGGTGCTTTCGATGATCAAGAAGGTCATGAACGCATCGATACCTGAGGTCGGAAAAGGATTCCGATTGGGGGTGTTGAGGGATTCGGAACGTCTGAACGAATTGGAATTTCATCTTTCTGCCGCCCATCCTGACCAAACAAAAACGCCCGTCAGCGCTTCGGAACTGATGCAGGAGATCGGAACAGATCTTGGTCGTGTTTCGGACAAACGAAAACTCAACGGATAT
This sequence comes from Bacteroidota bacterium, assembly GCA_049317705.1. Taxonomy (GTDB): domain Bacteria; phylum Bacteroidota; class Ignavibacteria; order UBA10030; family UBA8401; genus UBA8401. The sequence goes on from JBMOHT010000307.1 coordinate 618, forward strand.
CTGAACGGCGTGATCGATCTTGTCTTCCGTTATCAGGGGAAGTGGTGGATCGTGGATTGGAAGTCGAACCATCTTGGAAATTCGCCTGAATTCTATGGTCGGGATGGAATGGAACGGTCCATGCGGGAGCACAATTACCATCTACAGTATCATTTGTATGTTGTTGCTCTTGTTCGTTATCTCAGGACATCCTCGGGTAGTAATTTTGATTATGAAAATGATTTCGGCGGTGTGTTATATATTTATCTTCGGGGAGTTGATGACAGCGGAAATGGTATCTATTTGACTCGACCATCATTACAGGTTATCACCGGATTGGAGAAGAAACTATGAGTGCACTCGATACGCAACGTTTGTCTGAATTACCCAATGGATTGGAACATCCGATCTTTCGGCCGTTCGATCGGCAATTTGCACGATTCCTTGCTGAACGGTTCAATGCCGATCAGATCACGGTGTTGAGTGGCGCACTAGCATCGGCTATGATCGTCTCCGGTCACAGTTATATCCCTATCGATCTTCTTGCCGGACAGCGGTGGCCAGACAATGGCGAGAAATTCATTCTTCTGCCCGAAAAAAAGGTTTGGATAGATTCTTTATCAAGATCCAAAGCCGTCGGCCGAAGAGGTGATAGAACACCGTTGATCCTTGAGGGGAATAAATTATACATCTATAAATACGATCACTACGAAGAGAGTATCGCTGCCCGTTTAGCCAGTATGGTCTCAGACGAACATTTGACCGTTACTTCTTCTGTTATAGATCTTGCAAAGAAATTATTCGTGGCTACAAAGGATTTCTCCTCGACCGGAGGTGATCTGCAGGCAGCGGGAGCGTTTCTGCCGTTCTTTTCACGGCTTAGCATCATCAGCGGAGGCCCCGGAACGGGAAAGACCACTGTCCTGTCAAAAATGCTTGCACTGCAATGTCAGCATGCAATTTCATCAAACGAACGATTGCCTATCATTCGATTGAGTGCTCCGACAGGCAAAGCGGCACAGAGAATGGCCGAATCGATACGGAACTCACCCGACCTGAAAAAAGCAGATCCTGTGATCCATGCTCACATCTCTGCATTGGCACCGACAACACTTCATAGACTGCTGGGAATTTCGGGGTACGGACCGAAACCGAGATACAATGATGAGCGAACGCTGGATGCCGACATTGTTGTCGTTGATGAATCGTCGATGATGGATGTAACACTCTTTACACGATTACTCGATGCTCTCTCCGCAAAGACAAAACTCATTTTACTCGGGGACCGGCATCAATTATCTTCCGTCGATGCCGGATCGGTCATGGCTGATATCTGCAATGCGTTTGTTCCTAATTCTTTTACCATGGAATATGCTGATGCTGTGAACAAGATCATGAACATAAAAGAAAATAATGTCTTTTCAAATCAGCAGACCTCTTCACTTTCCCCGTTAGTTGAGCTTCAGCACAGTTTTAGGTTTGAGGGAAAGAAACCGATAGGGTTGGCCGGAAATTTCATTAAACGGGGTTCTGTCGATGAAACAGTGGATATACTCCGGAACGAACAATCCGGCGAACACCGTTGTACATTGTCAGCTCATCCGGGAGAAGAGGCGATCACTCGAATGATCCTGGAGAGATATTCCGGTCTGTTTGCAGCACCTGATCCCCGCACTGCTATCGAACGTCTCGGTAGCTTTATGGTGCTGACTGCTGTGAATGAAGGGATGTATGGAAGGGTAGGGATCAATCGGTCGATCAGGAGGGCACTTGGATCGAAGATCACCGTTCGACCTATCAAGATCACTGAGAATGATTATCAGACGAAGCTGTTCAACGGCGATATGGGGGTGATCATGCAGGCTGATGATGGAAGCGGAAACGTGAATGAGTATGCCTTCTTTCCTGGAGAAACAAATGAAGCGGATGGAACAGAGGGGAGCTTATCGGGAATACGAAAATTCCTTACCGGGATGCTCCCTCCGCATCAGGATGCATTTGCCATTACCATTCATAATAGTCAGGGTTCAGAATTTGACACTGTGATGATCATCTTGCCGGAGAGAGAGAATCCTCTCCTGACGAGAGAACTATTATACACTGCCGTTACGAGAGCGAAAAAATCTGCCGATATCTTCGGCAAAGAGGATATTCTGAAGAGAACGGTGGAACAGCAGGTTATCCGTTATTCAGGTCTGGAAGATCGTATCAGAAAGGGTGTCGGGGATCAATGATGGTGAAAATGAAAAAGGTAAAAACTGTATTACGTAAGCCGTCCGGTAGATCTCTGATAGGACTCGCCGGGATGGGAAAATATAAAAATGCCGAATTCGAAGCCCAGCAGAAGTATTATTCCGCAGCAACTGAATTCGTGAAAGAACATTCCATCAACGCCGATGTTGTTCAGTTTGGTGAATATAAAACTCTCGAGGAAGAGATTCCTTTCTACAAGGGAGAGATCATTCTATTCTCAAATTTTCCGCCGAATCATTATCTGGGACTGGATTCCAAACTGATGGGGAGTGATGATTATTATATAAGCAAG
>JBMOHT010000308.1:0-3125 GCA_049317705.1 Bacteroidota bacterium
GTTCCGCAGGCGGAGAGAAGGAGAACAAGAATGGAGAGAATATGGACCGGATATTTCATTGATTCAATATAAGAAGAGCTGTTTAAAACAAAAAGTCCCGCGAGGCGGGACTTTTTGTTGATGGTGATCTCTAATTGATCAGAACGCGAAGAACAGTCCGGCTGATGCCGATTTCTGTTTTCCGAGGTTGTAATCAGCATTGATGTTGATGATGAGCAGGCGGATGCTCAAGCCGAGCGTCACACGTGATTTGTTGACACCGTCGAATTCAACATTGAACGGGACTGTTGTCGGTCCTGCCGGGGTGTTCAACGGAGCATCGTATGAGATGGTGGTCTTCGATTTTTCGATGCCGTATCCAGCATACGGAGTGACATTGAGGAAACCGAATCCGAATTGTTTGCTGACATTGAGTCCGAAACCGGATGCAGTTGTCTTCAACAGTTCCTGTTCCTTACCGTTCTGTTTTGCTTTGAGGCTTAATCCGGTCGAATAGTAGCTAACGGCAAGATCAACGATCGGAATGGGGAGCCACATACCGAGATTGTGCTGAATTCCGAATCCGAAGAATTTCCCTTTACCGAAATTCGGGATGGGAACTTCCATCGGAAGACCGCGCACGGTCACCATGGTCCCGAGGACTGTTCCGAGGCTTACCTGCGGCATCGGAAGCGGAACGACGGGAAGGTCGATCCCTTTTACACCGTCGATCGTATCACCAAATGCACCGACGGTATAATTCTTTTTCTGATTGTTGGAGGGATCGGTCAATGCGACGGTCCCGGGATTGAATGAGACAACAACGGGTGAACCGTCGCCGTTCAGGAATGTCGGTCCGGAAAATCCTACCTGCACATCGTTGTTCTTTAATTGTGTCTTGAACTCGTTACGGATCGTTGCCTGGAAGATCACCGGAGTCGAGCTGAGGTCCAATTTATTTGCAATGGTCGTTGCCTGAGCATCATCGAATCTGAACGATGAGCTGATATTGAATGTCTTGTTCTCGTCCGATACAAATGTTCCAACGCCGACAACACCGATCTCGAGGTCGATACCGAAGAACTTGTCCTTCGGTGCTTTATGGAACCATCCGCCGTTCAGGTCATTACCGAACGCAGAACCGGCCGGTCCGAGGAATCCTTGAATAGCTCCGCCGGCAAGTTTGCTCATTGTCTTTGACAATTCGCTCTCTTCTTGCGCCACAGCAGATCCTATCAGCAATACAGCTGCCAATACGATAGAAAGTAGATTTTTTTTCATTGTTGCCCCTTTAAGTTGTGTGAATGGATGTAAAAGTAAACAGTACAGAGAATGATTGTTGTTGCTTGAGGGGAGGTAAGTTTTTTGACAGATATCATTGAATGCATATCATATAGAAGACACTACAAATATACCGCTTTATTGTGCAAAGGCAATAATATTTTTGTGTCTGAGCGCAAGAAAAGGTATTTTGTTCGCTGAAAACCGGATATTTCCGAATTCCATCAATAAATTGATCATGCACAATGCATCAAAGATCACATAGATTGAGTAAGAAGCAGAAGTGTCAATAAAACCGTTAATTGATGAATAATCCTTTGAAGATGAGAACAATATGAAGCAACAGGTCAATGAAGATCCTGTCCGAAGCAATATCCTGATTCTACTCTCTATATTGCTTTCAATTCTGGTGTTGGACCGTGTTGTATCGTTCCTGTTCACGGGGAAAGATCTTTTGATCCCGTTCGTGGTGGCGTTATTCCTTTCCATGCTCTTCAGCCCGATTGCAGAATACCTCGAACACAAAAAACTCCCTTCGTTCGTTGCCGTTCTGCTAAGTATCATCATCACAGTTGCTATCTTATCTGCCGTATTTATGATACTCTATACCAGCATCACCGCTTTTGTCGATCAATGGACTGTGCATCGGCAGGATTTTGCCGAATTGGAGAGCGCGGTCAGAAAGAGTTTTGGAAGTGCCGGTCACCCGCTGGAAGGGGACAAATGGATCGAAAGCCCAAAGATCGCGGGCTGGCTGAAGACCTTTGCTTCGGAAGCGCAGACATTCTTTTCGGAGTTAGCGTTGTCATTATTATTCCTCCTTTTCCTGATGTCCGGAAGGAATAAACTCATTAAAAAGATACGCATTGCGTTCCCGGAAAAGATCTCTGATCAGGTCCATGATGTCTTCCGGAACATTCACAGGGAAGTGATGAAATATCTCAAATTAAAGACGATCATCGGACTGTCGGTGGGTATTACCACATCGATCGCACTGATGCTGTTCGGGATCGAGTCCGCTGTGATCTGGGGGATACTCGGTTTCCTTTTCTATTTCATACCGAATATCGGCTCCATCGTTTCAGTGGGATTACCGGTATTGTTCACATATGTACAGACAAATTCCGATTCGACAACAACATGGGTCTTGATCGTACTCATTGTGATCCACACGCTCATCGGCAACATCCTTGAACCGAAGATCATGAGCAAGAGTGTCGACCTGAGTCCGGTGGTGATTTTGTTCGCGCTGATCTTCTGGAGTTTCGTGTGGGGGATCCCCGGAATGTTCCTGTCCGTGCCGATCATGGTGATCATCAAGATCGTCTTGGAACAGGTGGAGACGCTTCGTCCGCTTGGAATACTGATGGGGGATAAAGATGAGTAGCAGTTCCGTGTGAACGGAACTGCTGCAGATTAACAGTTCCTACAAATAATGACGCCAATCAAAGAGCATGCGGATACCTGCTCCGACGATATCTTTTGTTGTTGGTCTCAGACCATTTTTCGGAAGGACCACTTCCATGCGTGTGATATGATCATTCGAGACGAATAGCTGAAAGACCAAACTGGAGGTCTGGTCCGTGGAGAATGAACGCAGCGGCCGATATTCGATGATGGGAAATTCCAGTTTGACCGAACGGATGGATGCTAAAAATATTTCATTGGCTGCATTATCAGGAAGGAAGAGACGGTCCTGTGCCGAAGTATATCCATAAAAATATACTCCCATTTCCCTTCCAAACACAAATTGAAACTGTCCTACGGGAGTGCTGATCTTCGATTGTATCGGGATGAGTCCTCCGTTCACCGCTCCGACTCCTGCTTTCGCCAACAGCATCGGATCGATGATGCCGAGGACCGGT
>JBMOHT010000309.1:0-3121 GCA_049317705.1 Bacteroidota bacterium
TTCATCGAGGCGCTGGTATCCAGAACGATGTACGATTTAAGATTCGTTTCCTCTTCGAACTGCTTCACATAGAATCTGTCCGTCTTGCCGTACACGCGCCAATCGATCCGGCGGATCTCATCCCCCGGCATATATTGACGGTGTTCCGCGAACTCAACACTGAATCCATGATACGGACTCTTGTGAAGTCCCGTAATGAATCCTTCCACCACCAGCCGGGCGCGAAGTTCCATCGATGCAAGCTTCGAGACCGCTTCCGGACGGAGATATTTCAACTGAGGATTCATTTTATTTTTTTGTAAGAGCTTTCTGCTGCATCAATTTTTCTTCGAGCACCTGCTGCGGTGACCGTCCGAGCGTTTCCAATTCCAGACGGACCGAAGGTGAAAGGTCATGGTCGGGATATTTTTTCAGGAATTCTTCAAAATAATACCGTGCGCTGTCGTTCATCTGCAGATTATTGCCGTACATGTAGCCGACAAAAAATAGCGAGAGCACTGCCGGCGGAAGTTCGGGATATTTTTCCACATAGATCTTATAATTATCCAGCGCTTCGCGCGGCTGATTCTTGAACCGGTAACTTTCGGCTGCGGCAAACCTCGCCCAGCTGCCGAATCGTCCGTCGGGATATTCCTTCAGGATACGCTGCGAAACCTGCAGAGTGGAGTCCCAGTTCTTGTTCGCTTTCGCTGATTCAATTTTTTTCCAAAGTTCATCTTCGGAAAGCGACGAGCATCCCGCCACCCACAACACCATAATGAATACCGCAGCGGCTTTCATATTATGCGATCTTCCTTTTCATGACTGCGGCAAAGAATCCATCCGTATTATATTCATGCGGCAGCAGCTGAAAATACTTTCCGCGGGCAACACGGGCAAGATCGTAGCGGGAAAGTATCGTTGATGGATCGATCAGTTCGAATTCGGGATGGGATGCCAGAAAACGGTCGACAACATCCTGATTTTCTTTTTGAATGAGCGAGCAGGTCGCATAGACAAGCCTTCCCCCCGGCTTCACATATGCGGCATTCAGATCGAGGATGGAGAATTGTTTCTCGCACAGTTCCGCGACCATTTTTTCGGAAACACTCCATTTCATACCGGGGTTCCTGCGGATCGTCCCTGTGCCTGTGCATGGAGCATCGACCAGAACGTAATCGGCGGAGGAGACAAATTTTTCGACCGGTTCATTTTCACGGATCGCAGAAGTACGGATCGTATCCACACCGCTCCGGCGTACGCGTTTTTGAAGTTCATCAAGACGGAATGAATGGACATCCAGTGCGAATATTTCACCGCGGTTCTCCATGATCGCAGCCAATGCAAGCGCTTTTCCTCCTGCCCCGGCACAGGCATCGATCACTTTGGATTTCGGTTTCGGATCGACGAGCAGCGCCAGCAGTTGACTCCCTTCATCCTGCACTTCGAATAATCCGTCCTTGAATGACTGCAATTGGAAGAGATTGATACGACGTTTCAAATTCAAACCGAACGGAGATAATTCCGTCTGTTCAGTCTCAACTCCTTCTTCAAAGAGACGACGCTGACATTCTTCGCGGGAGATCTTGATGGTATTCACACGCATCGTCATCGGTGCCTGTGTGTTGAGGACGGTGCATAACTGAGCGACCTGATCGTGTCCCGCGGTCCGTTCCCACTCTGTCAGCATCCACTCGGGGAAAGAATATTTCACCGATAATGAAGCAATTGCGGAGGGGAACGCAGGTTCAGCATTCACATTCCGTTCAATAGAGGAAAGATCTTCTTCCGTCACATTCACTTCGGCGGTGATCTGCTGGATGCTCATTTTATGGTCGAGCAACAGATAGGCAAGACATTGAATGAGAGGAGAATCTTTTACGCCGGATTGAGATATGCCCCATTCGATGCGGGTCCGGTGACGGAGCATTCCGTAGATCGTCTCCGAGATGAAACGCCTATCCTTTGAACCAAGATATTTCCGTTCACGGAAGAACATATCGATCAAACGGTCCGCCGGACGTTCCGACGTGTCTATTGCGTGCGAGAGTTCTGTTACATGGCCGATCAAGGAAGAGAGTTTCATAGCGGAAATTTATACCTCAACAAATGGAGCGTTCATTTCGGACGTGCGATACGCCCGAGCCATTCGGGAAGTATTGAAAGCAACGGATGGTCTTCCATTCTTATCGAGTACGATAATGCCTCCGTACCCGTCGACTTTTTTCTTTAAACGCTCAATGCCGAACTGTACTGCATCATTCCCGGATACACCGTTCATTTCCATATGATCGATGACCGTCTTTGCAAGAACGACTTTGATGATCCCTTCACCCCATCCGGTACACGAAGCGCCTCCTACCTGTGAATCGGCATAGGTGCCGCATCCGATGAGCGGCGAATCTCCTACTCTGCCCGGATGCTTATTGGGTGTTCCACCCGTGGATGTTCCTGCCACGATATTCCCTTTTTCGTCCATGGCAATTGCACCGACAGTATCTGAAGGCAGATCTGCCCTGAATTCATCCTTCGCCGAGAAGGATTTTTTCTGCTGCAATTCTTTCCATCGTTTCAGTTCCCGCGGAACGAGCAGATCGTCGTTCTTACAGACAGGGATTCCGTGTTCTTTGGCGAACCGCACTGCCCCCATACCTGTCAGCAGCACATTGTCACTGTTCTCCATGATCATTCGAGCCAGCGAGATGGGATTTCGGATATTTTGCACTGAAGCGATAGCGCCGCAATTCAAGGAAGTGCCGTCCATAATGCTGGCATCAAGTTCTATCTCACCGAAAGCGTTCACAAATGATCCTTTGCCTGCATCAAAGACCGGGTCATCTTCCATCGTTCGGATCGTTTGTTCAATTGCATCCAATGCATTCCCACCTCGCGACAGGACCTTCCAACCTGTCTCCAGTGCACGGCTGACTCCAACCCGATGGGCTTCCACCATATCATCAGGAATATTCCATGCACCGCCATGTACGATTAATGAGATCATATGAAATGGAATAATTTTGAAGAAATTTAGTCAATTATTCATTCGTGTCCAACGGAATTGTCATATCACCGGGAGGGTTTAAAAAGAAAAAGAGACAGCAAATGCTGTCTCTTTATTCGATCATCGGAGCAAAATTTATTT
>JBMOHT010000310.1:0-3050 GCA_049317705.1 Bacteroidota bacterium
GGAATGAGATATCCCCATTGATCGAAGACCTTCGCTGTTCCGCGTGCGACGGACGAGCCGTTCGCTTCGATCGCTTCGGTCTCGAATTCCATCTGGATCTTATCCGGTGCGCCGAGGATATGCATCATCCGCTTTTCGGCGAATGCAACGGTGCCGTCCGGATTAACGATGCGGACCTCGAATTCAACATCACCCTGCGGAACAGGAACGTTGATAAAATCCACCAGTCCGTCCAGACGGACGACACGTTTCAATGCAAAGACGCCGTTCACATATATTTCCGCATCGAAGCCGGAAACGGAACGGGCGGTCACCACCTGCCGCGTAAGACCGCTGACGGTGCTGTCCTGCGCCGGACTGATGATCTCCAGCTGAGCGAACGCCGTTCCGCAAAGGAACAGAAGCGCAGCGATCCAATATGAGTAATGTTTATTCATTATCGTTGTTGACGAACGAGCATTCGTTTCTTTCTGATCTCGATGAACTTCGGTGACGCTTTATCTTCGGTGACGGAACCGTCACTCTGTTTCTTCCGGACAGTGTAATCGTGTGAAACGGTCGCTTCTTCTTTACCGCCGTCCGAAACTTCTGCAATATAATAGAGCTGAATGGTGCTGTCCTTCGCTGCACAATAGATCGTCAGCACTTTGGCATCCGAACTCACACTCACGCTGTCCACTCCCCGCACCTTCATGATCGAGGAAGGCATCAGGATCAATCCTTCCGGAACCGTATCCAGGATCATCGCGGAGACGGTATTGCGTTTCACCTTCCGCTGGACCTCGAGTTTCAGAATATAACGTTCTTTTGACTTATCCCGCATCATCGAATCCATGGAAGCAGGCGCATTCTTCGGAAGCAAGGTTTCGACGACCAGACGCGAGGAATCAATTCCGCCTTCGGGAAGCACTTTCTGCGAGAATTCGCTGCGGAGAATGCGCATCTCAATACGGCGGTTCACTTGTTTTCCTTCTTTCGTCATATTCGAGGCAAGCGGACGGAACTCCCCGTATCCGATGGTCACCAGACGTTCCGGCGCGATACCATATGTGCTGACCAACTTCTGTTTGATGGTGTTCGCACGTGCCTGAGAAAGCTCGGTATTGGACGGGAATTCCTTCGTATGGATCGGCGATGAATCCGTATGACCTTCGATCAATGCGGAAGCGGACGGATCCTCGTTCAGGAATTTCGCCGTTGTTTCGAGTGAGCTCAATGCAGCGCTGCGCAATGTTGACTTGCCGACATCGAACAGCACACCGGACATGACGAAGTTCACGGCACGTCCGCGCACGGCTACCGCGACCTCGTTCATGGTATTGAGTGTGTCGATGCAGTGCAGCACGCTGTCACCCACAAAATAGCAGATGGATGAAGAAGACGATCTCACCGGCTGTGCTTCGAACTGTTCCGGACGATGGACCATCACAGTGTAACGCAATTTGTATTTGAAGTTCGAACCGACATTCGGCAAGGTCCAATGCAGCTCATTTCCGTTGATCACCGGCGTGATGGCTGAATCAGCGAACACTGCGCTTCCTTCAACGTAACTGAAAGAAGGATCAAGCTTGTCGCGGAAGTCGACCTTCGTGATATTCTCTGAGCCCGTATATTCGATCGGGATCTCGACTGCCACCGGCATTTCGGTCACCGGTTTATCTTCGGTGGACGGCGTGAAGAAGAATTCCACACGGCGGTTCAGTGAACGTCCGTCGATGGTCTTGTTCGTTGCCAGCGGACGTGTTTCGCCGTGTCCTTCAATGCGGATACGATCGACATTGATCCCCTGTTTCTCAACAAGATAATTCTTCACAGCCATTGCACGCGCCATGGAGAGAACCTTGTTGTTCGGGAATTCCGCCGTTGCGATCTTCATCGAATCCGTATGACCGGAGATGATCAGCGGCTGATCGGGATATTCACGCAGGATGTCGGCCAGCTGTTTGATCACAACGAACGATTCCGGTTTCAGCACAGCTTTACCGATCTCGAAGTTCAGACCTGTCAATTTCATTGATGCGAACCGCTTGTCTTCGATGAAGACGATATTACGCGGTGATACGATGCGCTGAATAGAGAAGTCCCCGACCTTCGCGAAGGACTGGTTCAGCATCAGCGAATCAGGCAGCGAGACATTGCGTGCAAGATAGAAGTCCACTCGGGCGATACCGGATTCGGTCAGATTGACGAAGCGCGATGTTGAGTCGCGGGCAAAGTCGTTGTAACCCATTTCCAAAGCGGCATCTTTCGGCAGCGTGTGTGTGCGGACGCGGACAACGTGCTCGCCCGGCAGAACATCCGGAACGGAGTATTTACCGTCATCGCCGGTAAGAATGCGCGTGCCGTCTTCCATCATCAGTTCCACATTCTTCACGCCAACTTCGTTCGAATCCTGATACCGGTTTCGGTTATCATCATAGAATACTTTTCCGATGATGAGACCGTGCGTGGTGAAGACACCGCGGCGGACCTCAACGCGCTCCTTTACTTCAGCGGAAACGAGCGGCGAACCGAACTGCGATACACCGAATGCCTGTGCCGTATTGATACCGTTACCGTCCACCGCGCCTGCGCCGACGATCAGGCGGTAGATGAACTGGATGGAAGCACCGGCAGGCAGCGAATCTTTCAGCAGCCAGAGCAGTTCTTTTTTACCGGTCGGGTCAGTAATGCGCAGACTGTCGATGAACGACGAGCCGTTCACATACTTGAAGCCGAACGGGATCTTATCAAGCAGCTGGATATCGCGTGCATAGCTGGTCGGGCTCGTGTTCGTTACGCGAACGACATATGTCGCAACGTCGCCGATCTCAACGATCTTGCGGATAGCTGTCTTTGTCACTTTCAGATACGAAATGAACGAACGGACCGTCGCATTGCTCAGTGAATCCTGATCGGACGTGACCGAGCCGCCCTTCCATCCCATGCCGGCGATGTTCGTGTAGGTGTGATCGCCCGGTTCCAGGTCACGGCGGACGCGTGTTACAATAGAGAGCGTTGCAGAATCACCGACGAACACTGTGTCGTGCATCCAGAAGATGGAATGTGAG
>JBMOHT010000311.1:0-3046 GCA_049317705.1 Bacteroidota bacterium
TTCGTGGAATGATATAGGTATGAACCGGTGAGAGCTCCTGCGAGCGTGAAGAATGCGGGATACTCCCCCGCACCGATCTGCGCGAAGATCGGTCCGGGACATGCACCGGTGATGGCCCAACCAAAGCCGAACATCATGCCGCCGATGATGAATCCTTTGTTGAATTTTTTCCCTTCCATCTGCAGTTCCTCGCCGTTGAGCGCCTTCACTTTCAGTGCCTTGATGATCTGAATGGAGATCGCGCCGACAACAACGGCGGAACCGATGATGAGATACATGTGCAGTTCGTTAAAATGGAACATATCCTGAATGCGGAACCAGCTGATCACTTCCGCTTTGGTGAGGACAATGCCAAAGAGGATGCCGAAAATAATATAGGTCAGATTTTTCATCGTTCTCTCCTTAGAATAATGATGCGATGAATGTATAGAGGAGTCCGCCGGCAAAGAATGACAATGTCGCTTTGAGACTTGCCGACGAAAGGATCGAGAGACCGAAGATGGAATGGCCGGAAGTGCAGCCGTTCGCGTAGCGCGTACCGAATCCCACCAGAACACCGCCGACGAACAATTTCGCGTAACCCGGAACCGAATAATACTGCTCCGGCAGAAAATGCAGAGGTGCTGATGAAAGGAATTTCGAAACGATGAATGCGCCCGTGGTGATGCCGAGAACGAAGAGAAGTTTCCAGCTGTTCTCTTTGTCTTTGAAATTGAACATCGCTTTCTTGGCGGCTGGCGAAGCGATCATACAGATATGATCGAATGCGGAAGAGATCCCAAGCATCTTGTTGCTGACGATCAGCACTGCCGGAACGAAAAGACCGATGAGCGGTCCGGCAATATACCAGTTCCACGGTTCAAAAAACCAGTTCATATTTTATCCTTTCATTTTTTTGTTATTGCTTAACCACAGAGACACGGAGTCACAGAACAATGGTTGATATGCTTCGCGTCTTTGCGTTTTAGCGGTAAAATGATCCGCGAAGAGCGCGAAGTTACGCTAAGAGCATAAAACAAAAAGGTCTTTCGTAACCGAAAGACCTTTTCAATTGAGAACAATACAATGATCAGTCATTCAGCATGCGCGGAATCTCTGTAGACAACAGTGCATTGTATTGGATTGCGTTGATTTCATCTATTGTAATATATAAAATCGGTCGTGGAATGCAAGTGTGCCATGATCGATCATTCGCGACATCATTTTGCTACTTTTGTCAGCACCGTCTCTATATGGACTTTGCGCGATGAGTTGTTGTCGGAAAAAATTGACTGTCCCTGATTGCTCATCTCTTTAACAAGTCCGATCCCTTTCGAGAGCCAGAGAAAAAGGGTATCACCGGGACCTAAATTCACAGGGTAACGGACTGATGGATAGGAAATACCGTTCACGGTGATGGTCTCTGCAACACCTTCCCCGGGAGCAAAAGAATGTTTGAACAACGGGAATGCTATCTCCGGAGGATTGTCTCCAAGAATGTAGACGGTTCCTGCGCTGTCCTTGATCCCGTACATTGCACCCCATTGCGAAACGGAGTCGATCCGCAATTTGATCGACATGAATTGACCTTTACGAAATTGATGAGTATCCAATTTCATTTGAAATGAAGAATAATTTTTTCCGCTGTCGCTCAACGCATTCGTATTATAGGTCCACACATACGAATTTGAATAAGGGAAATAATCCTGAGAATAATCGACTGTGCCGGGAACAGTTGAGACCGGAGAGTCATCTTTTTTACAAGCGCACAACATGACGATCATTATCGCCGGAAACAACATTCTGTTCTTCATGAGCTACCCTTTGCTGTGAGAGATGGATGATTTCAACGCCATAGTAATATACCAATCTGCATCTGCCGATATTTGGCATATTAGGCCAAACGATAAAATAGTGCACCGGCTGATCAATCACGGACCAACCTAGATAGTAGGTATAAATGAGCACCCGATGATCATCGGGATCGTTGCTATGATACGATGGGGAAAGGATAGATGATAAGAAGTGGAGGTTCAAAAGCAGGAAAACAACCGTTGAAGACTGTCAAGATCCATTCTTCAACGGTCAGAATCTTGAGGAATCCTTTTCCGCGTTCACCAGCACGGAGTATTTCCAGGTAAAATAGACGAAGAAATAACTCGCGGCGAATACGAGAATGAGCCAGTATACTGCAAGTGCATAGATGCCGAATGCACGGAAGATACGATCGGAATATACAACAATGAGGATCAGGGCGATCAGGAACAGTACCGCCGAATTACGGATCATGATGGTGAAGCGGATATTCCGCAGCAATGTGCCGCAGTGCTGACAGCGCAGATACCCCTCCAACGACTGCAGAAGCGATACATTCTGCAACGAGAACGAATTCCGCACAAACGATGATGCGGGCTGATGGCATGAGGGACATTTCATATCGGAAATAATTTCACAACAGTATGTTAATGTAGGGACGGATAATTATCCGTCCCTACAATTTATTTTAATACAATTTCAGCGATTTACGGGCTTTCGCTTTTTCCTCGTTCGTGAATTTGGAATAACCGAGCATCTGTTTCGCAAGATCGAGCGGATAGGTGATCTTCACATCGGTGATCGTTCCTTTGGCATCCTTCACCGGTTCGAGCTGCGGCATGACGAATCCGACATACACGGCACGGTCGAGTTTCTCCATTCGGGCGAGCACTTCATCGCGCAGTGTGGTGTCGATCTTGAATCCGTACGTATCGATGAGTGATTTCGCTCCGGCCAAGTCCCCTTCGGATTTGATCCGCTGGATCTCCGTCAACAATTTACCGACACCGTCGCGCATCTTCTCGTAGCTCGTCACGCGGAAGAAGGTCTTTCCGTTCCTTGTTCCTTTTTCGATACAGTCCGCATTCTTCAGCAGCCAGTGAACGATCATCTGACGATTCTTCATATGGTCCTCTTCCAGCTGGTCGTGTCCTTTCGGCACACGCTGCAGCTGCACCATTCCCGCATTCCTCACCTCTTTGTCGTACATCGCTTTCACGGTCTCCATGGTGTTGGGGACGAGTCCCATCTC
>JBMOHT010000312.1:0-3044 GCA_049317705.1 Bacteroidota bacterium
GCCGGCGCGGACATCAAGGAAATGATGGAAAAGAATGCCGAGCGGATGTTCAACGACAATCAGTTCGAACCATTCTACAAGATCCGTTCGATCAAAAAACCGATCATTGCCGCAGTGAGCGGATTCGCCCTCGGCGGCGGCTGTGAACTCGTGATGGCATGCGACATCATCCTTGCCGGCGAGTCCGCCAAGTTCGGACAGCCCGAGATCAATCTCGGAGTTGTGCCGGGAATGGGGGGCTCTCAGCGCTTGACCCGCGCTCTCGGGAAATACCGCGCAATGGAACTGCTCCTCACCGGCGACATGTTCTCGGCGGATGATGCACTGAAACTCGGACTGGTCAACAAAGTCCTGCCGAACGAATTCCTCCTTGAAGAAGCAAGATCCCTCGCGAAAAAGATCGCATCAAAACCATTGATGGCAGTGATCGCATCCAAAGAGCTGGTGAACAAAGCGGACGATCTTTCGCTTGAAGAAGGAATCAAACATGAACGCCGGTTGTTCGCGGACCTGTACGATACCGAAGATCAGAAAGAAGGAATGAAGGCGTTCGTGGAAAAACGGAAAGCGGTGTGGAAGGATAAGTAGTGAAGTCATGGAGTCGTGGAGTAGTGAAGTGGTGGAGTCGCGAAGTAATTGAGTCGCGAAGTCATTGAGTCGTGGAGATGCGATTTATCTTTCAAATTTTCATTCAGTGAACCGTGAGCTTCAATCACTTCTCCGTGTCCTCTGTGCACTCCGTGGTGAATAAGGTCATACCGCTCAATTCAGACATATTAAAGAGATTTAACATTTCGGAATAGGAAGTCTGAATATCTTTCTGTATCTTACACCGTTGCAAATATGCGACACCGCATCTGATCCACCAACAAATCTCCGCACGCGAAACATCACTCAGCGGACAACGTCGGAAGCGGGAATAACGACACGCTTCTCAGACGGCATTTTCGAACAGGTTCTCCTCTCGCAATTCCTTCGCACAGCAGCGAGTCATTTTCACTATCACATTGTATTGCACCGCAGTCATCACGGCATCCGCATAGGAATGGTCTGACCATTTTTCACTGCGCGACCTGTTCCTGCATAACGTGCAATCACCAAAGGAATAATAATGGCTTTTAAAAGTCTTGGTCTGAATGACCGGCTTGTGCAAGGTATCCTTGCGACAGGGTATTCTACACCCACAGAGATCCAGGCACGCGCGATACCCGCAGCCGTCGCCGGAAAAGATATCATCGGCTGCGCTCAAACGGGCACAGGAAAAACGGCAGCGTTCACGCTCCCCATCCTGAACCGCCTTGCAGAGCACACTGAAAAGAATCATCATGTTAAAGCGCTCGTGCTCACGCCGACGCGCGAACTGGCACAGCAGATCGAAGATGCCGTGAAACAATACGGACGCTTCCTCTCGCTCCGCTGTCTTTCCGTCTACGGCGGAACGAACATTCAAAACCAATTGAAACAACTCTCCCGCGGCGTTGATATCCTCATCGCAACCCCCGGAAGACTCATCGATCATCTTGAACGCCGCAGCGTGAATTTATCCCATGTGGAAGTTCTCGTGCTGGACGAAGCGGACAGAATGTTCGATATGGGATTCATCGACGATATGCGTTTGATCATCAAGCAGACTCCCGCAACACGGCAGACACTGCTCTTCTCCGCGACCATGTCGAAACAGGTGCGGACCCTTGTGAAAGATATCCAGAAATCACCCGAACTGATCGAGGTCGGTGAACGCCGCACTCCGGCAACCACCGTAACTCAGCATTTCTATTCTGTGAATGAGGATAAAAAATTAAGCCTGCTCACCCACATCCTGAAGGAAAAGGATCTGGATTGTGTTCTGGTCTTCTCTAAGACGAAGATCGGCGCGGAAAAAGTATCGAACAATCTGTATAAGAACGGCATCAAAGCGATCTCCATCCATTCGGACCGGACCCAGGCACAGCGCCAGCGCGCGCTCGCAGGATTCAAGCAGGGACAGTATAAAGTGATGGTCGCGACGGACGTTGCGGCACGCGGTATCGATGTGGAGGGAATCTCGCATGTTATCAATTACGATATTCCCGGCTTCGCTGAGGATTATATCCATCGCATCGGCCGTACGGGACGAGCTCAGTCCACAGGCGACGCACTAACGTTCGTCACCAGGAATGAAGCACGCCACGTAAAGAAGATCGAACAGTTCATCGGCAAGAAGTTCGAGATCAAGAAATATCCCGGCTACGATTACAACAAGGTCGAAGAGAAGCCGGTAAAGAGTGAGCACGCATCCGCGGAAGAATCCAACGACGGCGAACCAAACTTCAACCGTGAGAACCGGGGCGAGAGCCGTGACCGCTTCAAACGGAATGATCGTCGTCCCAGCACCGGCCGCCCGAGCTTCGGCGGACGTCCTGAACGGCGCGAGGGCGGATTCAAACGCGACGACAGACGCGGCGGTGAAGGTCTCCGCGACAGAGGCGAACAGCGCAAACGCGAGTTCCCGAAATCCGATTCGTTCGGCGGCGGAGAACGCAAACGCGAATACCCGAAATCAGAATCCTTCGGCGGTGAAGCGCGCAAGCCGTTCAATGAAGAACGCAAACCATTCGGCGAAGAACGCGGAAACCGCGACTTCTCCAAACGCAAACCGTTCGGCGCAGGCGCCGGCGGCGGTTTCAAAAAACCGGGCGGATTCAGCAAGGACAGAGGATTCGGGAAACGTGAATCATTCGGCGGAGAACGCCGCGAGGGGGGATTCGCGAAACGGACACCATTCGGCGGAGAACGCCGCGGTACCGGCAGCGGAAGCGGATTCGGCAAGCGCGACATCTTCGGACCGAAGAAGCACGGAACATCAAGTCCGCAAAAACGTGATCATTCCTTCAAGAAGCAGGAGTCGTTCACGGAAGCGGGCAGCTTCGGCGGATCAAAACCGTTCGGCGCACCGAAAGCGCACGGCGGACCGGATTGGAGAACACTCATTCCGGAAGAACGCGAACACAAACCGCGCGAACACAAAGTTGTCAAGAAGATGGTCAGCAGAAAGAAAAAGGATT
>JBMOHT010000313.1:0-3033 GCA_049317705.1 Bacteroidota bacterium
ATGGAAGTGATCGACAGGGTGGTGAAAGAGAAAAAAAGATCCTGATCCTTGATACAGGATCCTGGATATTGTTCACAAACTATTGAATCGTTCCCTCACCTCAAGTATTCTCACCGCGATCGCGTTCCGCAATTCTGTTGCTTGTTTAATAACGGGAAAGATACTCTCTGAAACGACCAATCCTTTGGCATTAACAGCACTCAAGCCATTCAACACTGTGTTTGCCGCCTGTAATCCCCGTTTATAATTCGCCAGACGGAGACCGAGTATCTCTTTCTCCGCTTCCGCATCTCCGTCCACTCCCATTGCACCTGCGATCTTGACCGCCGGGATCATCAGATGTTCCATGACGGTCCGTATCTCGGCATCATCTTTCACTTCATCCGTTAGCGATTCGCACCACCGCATTGACTCGAACGTAAACGACCGTCCCATCACATAGAGAGGATCTTGTTCCAATCGGTCGCGCTCTCTATCCGTTCCATCCGAAAGACCGGCTGTTCTTTTCCATTCCTCCGATCTCTCATCGTCCATCATCTCTTCGATCGCTTCATCCATCTCATCCAGCCACGGACGTTCTATGCCGTCATCTTCAGACACTTTTTCCCACCCCATCTCCCGTGCAATGATATCATCGAGGTTCGGGTCATCCAAATGCTGTTCCATCAGTTTGGATAGTTTATCCGCAATTTCATCGCTCTTTTTCATGAATTCCTCCCACTGGAATTCATCCATCGGTTCATCGTGTTCTTCCATAGGATTTTCCACTTTCATTTTTGTAGATTGGTTCAACAATGATCGGATTTTGCCATGAAACTGTCAATATACTTTCTTCTCGTTTTCGCCGTTACCCTGAACGGACAATCGATTCTTGAACGATACTCCGCATACGGGACGATGTTCGTCCCAAAATTCCAGTCTGCACCGTTCCCGCATCCCGATAGGGAGAAAGGACGTCTCTATAATAATCAGACCTACTCCGCTCAGGAACACTACAGTGACAGCAGTGTTGCGATATTTATTCCGAAAGGATACGAACCGAAGAAGAGCGTCGATCTGGTCATCTACTTTCACGGATGGCACAATAACATCGACAGTGCATGCGCTCAGTTCGCATTGATCGAACAGTTCTGTGAGGCAAAGAAGAATGCGGTCTTTGTCTTTCCGGAAGGTCCGAAAGATTCACCCGACTCATTCGGCGGACGGGTGGAAGAGACCGATGGATTGAAGAATCTTGTCGCGGATGTGATGCGGTTCCTGAAAACATCGAAGAGGATCTCTACGGGAACGGTCGGCAATATCGTCCTTGCCGGACACAGCGGAGCATTCCGCGTGATCGCGTTCGCAGTGATGCGCGGCGGATTGACGCCGAATATTTCGGATGTGATCCTGTTCGACGCATTATACGGCGAGACAGAGAAATTCACACACTGGATAGAGAACAGCAAAGGCCGCCTGGTGAATATCTATACGGACGACGGTGGGACGAAGAATGAGACAGAGGATCTGATGGCCGATCTTTCCGGTTGGGGAATTCCGTTCTGCGCCAAAGAAGAGAAGGATGTCATCATCGAAGATCTGAAGAAGAATCGCTTGATCTTCATCCATACTGAGTTGACGCACAACGAAGTGATAGCATCAAAGAGACAATTCCGTGACTATCTGCTCACGAGCCGATTACAATCATTAAAATAACGAGAGATTATTTTTCCAGAACGGTTATATCTTGCAACGAGTATCCAGCATCTCATAATAATTCAAAACCACCATGGCAAAAAAACTCACATCCAAAAAAGATCTTCACTCATTATCCCTGCTCGGGAACGATGCCGCTCCGCAAAAGAAGCTCGAAGTTTTCCCGAATCATCATACGGACCGTGACTACACCATCACGCTGACGACGGATGAATTCACGACGCTCGGGCCGGTGAATCGGCAGCCGGATTTTGCGACACTCACCATCGAATATGTTCCGGGAAAATCGATCGTGGAATCGAAATCGATGAAACTGTATCTGCAGACGTACCGCGATACGGAAACATTCTATGAGCATGTGGTGAATGTGATACTGGATGATCTCGTTGCAGTAATGAAACCGAAATGGTGCCGTGTCACAGCGGCCTATGCGGTCCGAGGCGGCATAGCGATGACGGTTGAGACCGAATTCAGCGGGAAGAAAAAATGATTTCGGTATTGAGTCCGCTGATCATTTTTGTCTTTAAACTGCTTGCCTATTACGGAGCATTGAAAATACGCAGGTTGGAAGCGCGTTGGATGACCGCCTCTGTATGTGCGGGAGCCTCGTTCCTGGCGGGAATGGTCCCGTTTCCTGAAATGATCCAGTTTGTATTGTCGATCGCTGTAGCGGCATTCTACATCAATAAAAATACCGGTGCGGACCTATATCCTGATTCGGTCGGGATCCCGCTGGCTGTGGAAGTGATCTCGGCATTCGCACTGCAGTTTGCCATCGCGCCGCTGCTGGGATTGTTGTAAGAATGTACTGGGGGGCTTGAGATGAGAGTGAAACTTACTTTCGAGTTAATCTTTCTATGATCGCAGTATGAGCAGGATATGATCGTATAAGTTCTTCCCGCCGCGCCAGTTCAAAATCATCAAAATCGAATCCCGGCGCCACCACACATCCTACCAGAGAAAACGAATCCTTCTTGTCCACCGTTCCGCCGAACCAGCAGCTGTGTTTCACAACAGCGTAGGGCAGTTCTCCATTCGCGATATCCTTTCCGATATGCTGCTGTGTATACCCCCCATCCGGCGAGATGGAGTGGATGGTCAGCGCGCAACCGTCGATGTGGAACCACTGCTCATCCGAATCCAGCCGGTGCAGAGACGAGAAATCATTTCCTTCGAGCAGATAATAGATGGATGTTGAATACGAACGTCCGCCGCTGTACCGCATCGGCAGATTCGGCTGCGATACAATTCCGTCGGACCGGTAGATCTCCTTGAAGTATCCTCCCTCGGGGTGAGGGAGGAGTCCAAGAGCAGCAATGTATTCTTGTGAAGTCATAG
>JBMOHT010000314.1:0-3019 GCA_049317705.1 Bacteroidota bacterium
TGCTGACAGGATTCCTCCCGATCTGTTCCAACTGCAAGAAGATCCGTGATGATAATGGTGAATGGGAACAGATGGAACAATATATCTCCAACCGCAGCGAAGCGAAATTCTCGCACGGTATCTGTCCGGACTGTATGAAGTCATTATACGGCAACGTACTAAGTCGTTATAAAAAGTGACAGAATACGAGTCACTCTTCTGGCATCATCATTTCAACAGGACCATCCGATGTGTCTGAACGTATTCTCCTGACCGCAGACGGTAAAAATAAATTCCGCTGGAGAGTGAAGACCCATTGAATATTTCACTGTGCATCCCTTCCTGCTGAACTCCATCGACAATGGTGATGACCACTCTTCCCAATAGGTCGTAGACAGAGAGGTTAACCTGAGTTTCTGCGGGTATCTGATAATTAATGGTCGTTGTCGGATTGAAGGGGTTAGGATAATTCTGTCGGAGCACAAAATTACCAGGCAAGACATCCGGTGAATGCGTTACTGCAGTAGGGGCGGCATATTTCATGATCACACCGCTGTCACCGACCGCATACCCGGTCGAGACATTAGGAAACGTCAGGTCATTCATCCGCTCTTTTGCTGCCGGATCCAGTGACCAGCTTGCGCCGCCGTCTGCCGTGAGGATCACCTTCTTCACATTCCAGCTCGAATTTGAACCGATGGCAAATCCTGTCGTAGCTGAAACAAAGCGAATGATGCTTGCTCCGTAATTAACGGTCATTGTCTGCCAGTTCGTTCCGCCATTTGTTGTCTTATAGATTGTTCCGCCTCCTGTATTGAAATCTCCACCTCCCGCGAATCCATTATCCTTGTCAAAAAAGTGAATTCCGGACATCCAAAGGCCGCTTCCGGTGCCGACAGTCATCCAGTGGCTTCCGCCGTCCGTCGTTCGCAGAACGTTTCCGTTGCTCGCTGTGGCATAACCGCGGGTCCTGTCGGGAAAATTAAGATAACTGATCCAGCTGTTATTTCCGCTGAGTACGGTATCCCAGCTGATCCCGCCGTTCACCGTTCTCAATATCTTGGAACTTGAATATGCACTATTGCCGACGGCAAGAAATCCAGTGTCGCCGCTGAAGAACCAGAATCCTCCGCTGCGTGTGTCAGATGTCTTCAAACTGAAATCGTACCATGTCGTTCCACCGTCCGTCGATTTTATGAACGTTCCGCCGTCGCCCGAATAACTTGCGGCATAACCGATCAATGGTGAGATGAATTGTATCTGAGTAAGATTAGCGCTCACCCCGGTGGTCTGTCCGCTCCAATGGACTCCACCGTCGATTGTTTTTAGGATCGTTCCGTTATCTCCGCAGGCGAATCCCTGTGATTTGTCAACGAAGTGCACGCCGACCAAATTCTTGGTTGTCGTGCTGTTTTGCAGCATCCAGTGTCCCGCTGCCGAAGGTACCGGAGGCGTAAATTCTTCTACAGTGGAGAGTGGAGTGCTGACACTATTGTATCCGCCGATCACATACAATTTCCCTTTTGCAGCGACGGCTCTTGCATCCGTCCGCGCCGTCGGCATCTGTGTCTCGGTGCGCCATTTGTCCGTGAATGGATCGTACGCTTCCACTACACCAAGATGAGCGCCGTTGTTTCCCCCCACAGCATAGAGAATACCGTTAATGGATGCAGCACTCAAATCGAAGCGGGGAGTAGGCATCGGCGTTTTTGTCTGCCATGCGTTCATGACAGGATCGTATACTTCGAGGGTCGCGAGTGTCCCGGAGGAATTCCTTCCTCCCACAACATAGAGTAGACCGTTGATCACAGCTGAACCTGTTCCGGAACGCGGAGTGTTCATCGGCATTCGAGTGATCCATGTATCTGTGACCGGGTTATACTCCTCAAGTGATGATGTAAAAGTGCTCCCGTCAAGAGATCTTCCGCCCGCGATGAAAAAATGCCCGTCGATAATTCCCCCGGCCGGAGTGTTCCCGTGGGGAAATGCATGTGATTTCTTTGCCGTCCAAATACCTGTCGCAAAAGAATAAGAGGTGAGATTCGGTGTGTTCAGGCTCATGTCGCTTCCGCCCGCCGTATAGAGAATGCCGTTGACTACGCCGGACGAAGGAGCCGTTTGAACGGATGGTCTGCTAGTTTTGACGGTCCAGGTGTTTGTTGAAATATCATAGATTTCAACACTCGATAAATGACTGCCTAATAACGGATTATACCCTCCGGCAACGATGATCGATCCGTTATATTCACCGATTCCTTCTGCCCATCGTGCTGCATTCATCGGAGCTTTAGTGCTCCAGCTTCCGTTCTGTGCGAACGAATGTGTGAAACAGAAAAAAAGCAACATCATAAAAGACAGGGTAAAAGCCCTGCAATGGATGATGGACAGTATTGCGGGAAAACGGAGTGAATGCTGAATTGGTCTCATTAAGAACTCCTGAAATGCATAAGGACGAGATAAAGAATATGTTCTTATGCCGGTGAGAAGCAATTGAAAATACAAGTCACATTTGATTCAGCGATGGATTGGAGACCGAATGGATATTTATTGCATGACTGTCCGAAACAGGGAGGTGGAGGTGAACATTCAGCGGCCGGAATTATTCCCGATTCCGGCGGAACAAGAAGTGAGCTTCTTCCTCAACATGATATGATAGAACCGATGCGGGGGGTAAATTTGACACTATCTAATCAAATTCTCATCCTAAGTCAACTCATATTTTTTTGCTGTCACTTCGGTGATTGTATCGATATATTTATCCGCAGATCCTTTAACTCCGGCATCCGAACATATGAATCAATGATAATCACAATGAAAAATGAAATCACCGCAGTCTCCGCCCCCGGACGGGTCTGCCTTTTCGGCGAACATCAGGATTATCTCGGTCTGCCCGTAATTCCATCGGCGATCTCACTGCGTGTCGGCATCCGCGGTGAACACCGCAGCGACAGAACAATTCACATTGACCTTCCCGATATCGGCTCTTCGGAACACTTCTCGCTTGAAGGACCGCTTCCGTATGTGCGGGAGCGGGATTATT
>JBMOHT010000315.1:0-3000 GCA_049317705.1 Bacteroidota bacterium
TCCGCTGCGCATATTATTGACAGCGTTTGCAAATGAAAAAAGAATGAAGACCTATCTCGGGAATGAGGATGCGGAGGGTTCGCTCCGGCAGCTGCTTCAAAAGAACTGGAAAGAAACGGGCGACAAATATATGGACGACAAAGGAGTGAACATCCTTATGGCCCATTTGTTCGTTGCATCGTCCGGTGCGGATGTGACCGCGGAACCGGATGACGAAAAACCGATCCTGGATATCGGCGGCGCTCAGGCGGTCTATCTTGAGAATCTTCCGGACCATGTGCAGTATGTTGCACTTGGTCATCTGCACCGCACAATAAAAATGAAGCATGGTTCTGCTCCCGTGAATTATTCCGGAAGTCCGCTGAGCTACAGTCTGCACGAAGCGGAACAAAAGAAATGTGTGATGATCGTTGAAGCAGAGCCCGGAAAACCGGTGAATGTCCGTGAGGTCCCTTTGACGAAAGGAAAAACTGTTACCAGGCAGACATTTACGGATATTGAAACTGCTGTTGAATGGCTGAACGCGAATCAGAATTCCCTTGTTGAATTGACGATGCAGAGTGATACGTTCCTTACTGCGGATGAACGGAAAAGGCTCGTTCAAGCTCATGACGGCATCATTGATATCATTCCCATTGTCAGAACATTGGATGGGAAGGATGACGAACAGATCAGCACTGTCGATCTCGGGAAATCGGTCGAAGAGATCTTCGTCGATTTTTTCATCCACGAAAAAGGGCAGCAGCCGAACGAAGAGATGATGTCACTTCTGAGAGAAGTGCTTGGAACGGAGGAGGGACAATGATTCCGGTACGACTGACATTGAACGGCATTTATTCATATCGGACTCAACAGGAGATCGATTTCACCGCATTGACCGGAAAGCATATCTTCGGGATATTCGGTTCGGTTGGCAGTGGAAAATCGACCGTTCTGGAAGCGATCACGTTTGCGCTCTACGGCGAAACCGAACGTTTGAACAAAGGCGATAGTCGAAATTACAACATGATGAATTTGAAATCGGATAAACTCTTCATCGAATTCGAGTTCAAAGCGGGTGATGGTAATAACGACCTTTTCAAATTCGTGGTGACCGGAAAAAGGGATAAGAAAGATTTCACCAAGATCGCCAAATACTCCCGCAATGCATACAAAATGGTCAGGGACGAATGGATACCGCTTGAATCTGCATCAGGTGAATCTGTTCTCGGACTCAACTACGACAATTTCCGCAGGACCATCATTCTTCCGCAGGGCAAATTCCAGGAATTTCTCCAGCTTGGAGGGACCGACCGGACGAAAATGCTGCTGGAGATCTTCAACCTTAATCGTTTCGATCTTTCCAGAAAAGTTGCTGTTCTTGAGGAGAAAAATGATGCACTCCTCAACACAGTGACAGGACAGCTGAGTGAGATCGGCGATGTCAATGCAGAAGGTATCACTACCCTGCGTGAAGAGCTGAAAAAAAATACTTTGGCGAAAAAGAACATCCAGAATGAACTAGCGGCTAATGAGATAGAAATTACCGGACACGAAGAACTGAAACGATTGGATGGGAAAATATCTTCACTCAGTGTTGAGATGAAGAGACTGGAAGGTCTGGCGAGCTCCTATGATGAACGGGAGCGTATGTTGACGGAGTATGAACAGTGTCAGAAATTATTCCCCGATCTGCTCAGTCGCCGTGATTCACTCTTTGCAACGTTGGAATTATTGAACAAAAAGATCAGAAAAGATGAAACATCGCTCAAAGATAAATCCTCTGAACTGGAAAGAGCAGACTCACTTCTCGCATCTCTCAAACCCGACTATGACAACCGTCAGGAACTTCAGAACAAAAGCAATGAACTGCTCTCCATTGCCCGTGTATTCGATCAGCAGACTGAACTGCTGAAGATAGACAATGAGATATCAAAGAAGAATGAACGGCTTGAGAAGCTTCGAGTCTCAATAGATGAGTTGCAGAAAAATATCGCTTCTTATGATGAGAAGTCCGGAATACTCCGTAAGGAACGACCGGATACATCGGTCCTTCATAAGATCAATGAATGGTTCCGTGTTATGGAATCGATCGAAGAGAACATCGTAAAACAGCAGAAAAAAACTGATGAGATGAATAACATCCTTAACACTATCCGCGGTGAAAGGGAAGAATTGCTGAAGGAGCCACTTCTTCTCGCATACGGAGATGCGGAACGTTGGTCTGCTCAGGATGCAGATCCGGCGGAAATGGTTAAGTCCATAAAGAAAAATAATAAAAGCACCATCAAGAAACTTGAGGAACAAAAGAAGCAACTCCAGAAGGATCTTGTTCTGGAACATTTTGCAACGGAGATGGAAGATGGAAAGCCATGTCCTCTCTGCGGCTCAGAACATCATCCTGCAATATTTACGGCGACCGGTGTTCACGATGTTGTGCAGAAGATCGATGACGAAATAGAACAGATCCGGTTGAATGAGGATTTGCTTGGCGAGATCGCCGGTAAACTTAGTGTTACGATCTCGGAACTGCGAAGCGTTGAAAATAATGCGGATACTCTGAGGCAGGATCAAGCAGCGATAGAAGAGAAGCTGAAGACGCACCGCGCCGCATACATTTGGCCGGACTATGCGGATATGAACCGGGCGAAGGTGAAGGAACAGATAGAACAATCTGAGGCCGTCGAAAAACAGATCGCCGATCTTGAGAATTCACGTTTAAAAGGTCAAAAAGATTTCAACATTCAGCAAGGTACCGAAAAACAGGAGAGTGCGGCTGTCGCTGCACTGGAAAAGGAAGCAGAACATATACGCGGCGCGGTCCGCGAAACGCTGAGCCGTGTGCGATATTTTATTGTCACCGATCTACAGCGTGAGACTGTACAAAAGATGGCAAAAGATCTGATGACGGAGAAGGGAAGGCTCGAAAAGGAATATGCCGAGCTTTCAGTTCGAAAAACGTCCCTTGCGGCAGAGACCTCTGCATTGAACGGAAGTCTTGCTTCTGATTCTCAGACGTAC
>JBMOHT010000316.1:0-2972 GCA_049317705.1 Bacteroidota bacterium
CGCACGGAACGATTTTTCTGCCGCAGCGTGTTCCACCGCCATGTTCTACATGCGCGAGAATTTCGACAAGGAAAAGACGGCCTTCCTGAATGTGATGAAGAAGTATATGGTCTCCGATATCATTTCCGGCGAGATAAAGGCCGGCGGCAAGATCAAACAAAAATCGCGATGGATGTCCAATTCGGAATTGGACGATAACAGTTATCTGCATTCCCTTGCCACTGTCGGGATCGATACGAATAGAATGAAGAGTTCGCGTTTCGGTGATTATTATCTGAATGCAGCCAAATTCGGTGCACCGTCATTATCTGATTTTATCGATCATCCTGTTCCTTCCCGCGATCTTCTGGGCGTCTATTCAATGAAACCGTTGATCAACACTGATGCTATGAAAGAGTGGTATGATCTTACCAAGAATGCCAGCGTCAACGGTGAGGTGGAATATCTTCCCAATGCGCGTGCGGCATTATCCAACTACAGTATTGCAGAAGGGGTCACGGCAGGATACATCATGAACACATTGAATTACGGTCAGGAGGTCTCGCTATTATTGGGAGCCCGCGTTGAATCCGAATCCAATGATTATACCGCCAGGATCTCTACCGGATCGATCTCGAATATCGGCATCCGCTATGGTTTCACCGATGTTCCGAGAGATTCCACCATCCATTATACCGAAACGAATATCCTGCCGAACATTTTGCTGACACTTCGGCCTGCAGAGTTTCTCACATTCCGGTTAGCCGGATATAAAGCATTGGCCCGTCCCGATTTCAATCTCCGGCTGCCGACGTTCTTCATTCAGAACTCCAACTCAAGTCTTACGGTCGGCAATCCGAATCTGAAGGACACGAAAGCCTGGAACTATGAATTGAATGCGCAGGTGTTCAATAATACCATCGGACTGGTCTCCGTCTCCGTATTCTATAAAAAGCTGGACAACATGTTCCATCAAATGAGCAATGTTCAGGTGGACAAACAATTCCTCGATTCGCTCTTCACCGCAATGGATATGGATTGGACAAGCACCGAACCGTTCCGTTCGCTTATTCTGCGGAACCCGAGTGCATATCTCACGGTCCCATACAATTCAACAAAACCGTCATATGCGTGGGGCGTGGAGTTCGAACATCAGATGAATTTTTCGTTCATGGCGCTCAACTATGTGAACAGCGTAACACTTTCGTATAACGTATCGTTGACCCGCTCTGAAACGCAGATCATTGGTAATCAGACATTGTATAGGACCGATTCAAATTTTGTCCGCGGCCGATGGATCGTCACACAGAATCCGTATCACGTAGCGACAGAATATACACGTCAATCCGAAGGTCAGCCGAAACTGTACGGGAATGCGGCTATCGGGTACGATCTTGAAGGTTTTTCTGCACGCTTATCCTATTTCTATCAGGATGAATATGTCAAGAGCTATTCAAGCGACGGACAATCCGACATCATGACCGATACATTCTCGAAGATCGATCTTGCACTGAAACAAAAGCTGACCGATAATATTTCATTGTTCATGAATATCAACAATTTAACAAACAACGAAGAAACAACGTCACAGAAGAACCAGAAGAAGCCCTGGCAGATACCGAATACCGCGGAGCTCTATGGAACGACTGTAGACCTGGGAGTAAAAGTAACACTCTGATATATCTGTTCCGTAATTATCATTCACACTTTTCAATCCATTCATTTACAGGAGGTTACACAATGAAACAAACATACCGTTTTTTCATTCTCTTGATACTGCTCTGTCCGATGTTCTCGACGGCACAGGATCTGGTACTGCAAGACTACACCGCATCAGGTAATAAATATCTGAACACGCTGGTATATCAGGATACGTCAAGCGCAGAATTCAAAGCCGGGACGCGTGTCTACGTTCTGAAAAAAGATGGAATCTATCTGCTGAATGGAAACCTTGCACCGGTTGCCAACTCCAAACTTTCATTCCGCGCAGAATACGGCGGAACGGGTCATTATAATCCGACAGTCTATCTGTTCCCGACTGCTACAGGGAATCCTCCGCCAAACTTTGCAACACTTGCAGGTGGCTCCCTCACGCTGAAGAATATCATGCTTACAGGATACTACGAGCCGGTCGATTCGAACATGGACCGTATGCAGGGTGCATTGATCCTGGTGAACACATCAGGAACGGGTGCAAGTATCTATGTAGACAGCTGCATTTTAAAATCAGTGAACGGCAACGCCATCCGTACGGACGGCAAACCGAAGACGGTTCGTGTGACCAATACAATCTTCGCCGATTTGGGTTTCGTCGGGAACTCGAATTTCGGAGCAGGAAAAGCGCTTGATCTTCGCGATCAGGATGTTGACACATGCGATATCCAGAATTGCACATTTGTGGATCTTCAGGACAGGGTCGTTCGCCACTATCAGGCAACAAAAGGTCCCATCCGCAATTTCATCTTCAACCATAATACGGTGGTCAATTCACTGTCCTATCATGGATTCCTTTCGTTAGGAAGAGTCGATTCCTCCGGCGGCGGAATATTGCAGATCAAAAACAATGTTCTTGTTGACCATTTTGCATTGGGTGCAGATACAGCGTATTTGAGACAAGGTGAATTCGGAGATCCGGGTGAAATGGATCCCGTGAATGGAAAACCGAGAATGGCATGGGTGCTCACAAATCCGAACTCCGCAGCAAAGTGGGACATCTCGAACAATTATTATGCAGTATCGGATTCCGGACAGGCGATGTTCGCAATGGCGCAACCCTACGCTCCGTTCTATCAGAACGCAGGTCCTGCATTGACGTGGGGTATCAACAAGAAATTGGCGGCGGACGGCAAGGATAGCAATGCGACATTCAAAAAAGTATCGCTGAAACTTGCAAAGACACCGGCGTTAATGACGAAACTGATCCGCTGGATCTACAGACCGCGCGCTGACGGCGGCGATGGTAAAGAGAAGAACAGCGGTGATGCGAATTTTAC
>JBMOHT010000317.1:0-2949 GCA_049317705.1 Bacteroidota bacterium
ATCAATTCACCAGCCAGAGACTCAATTCGGGAACATAGGTGATGAGAATGAGAGCAATGAAAAGAACAAAGATGAACGGCAGCGTTGCCGCGGCAACCTCCCCGATCGACTTCTTGAACCGAAAGCTCGCCATGAACAGATTCAATCCCACCGGAGGAAGCAGATACGCGATCTCCAAATTCGCCAGGAAGATGATGCCGAGATGGATCGGATCAATGCCGTACTGTTTCGCTACCGGGACGATGAGCGGGACTACTACGATCGCCGAGAAGATCTCCATCATCATCCCGATGATGAATAGGAACACATTCAGGATCATCAGGAAGAAGATTTTGCTGCTCACTACCTGACTGATATACTCGAACAATTTCTGAGGTACCTGTTGATCGATCAGATAGCTTGTGAGTCCCATCGCGCAGCCGAGGATCATTAGGATCGCACCGACCAGGACCATACTCTCCTTCATCACGCGCGGAACATCGGTCATAAGTTTCAGATCTTTATAGATGAACACTTCAACAATGAACACATAGAACGCGGTCACAGCAGCTGCTTCCGTTGCGGTGAAGAGTCCGCCGTAGATACCGAAGATGATGAAGAACGGCAGCGGAATTTCCCATGCGATCGCTTTGATGGCCGCCCATGCTTTTTTGGCTTCGAATGGATGCCGCGGAACGTGGGATTTGCTTCCTTGCTGAATACTGTAAAGCGCCACGCACAACAGAAGGATCGTACCGGGAACAACACCTGCTTTGAACAATGAATCAACGGATACTTCCGCGAATGTTCCGTACAGGATGATCGGAAGTGACGGCGGGAATAAGAGCCCCAAACTGCCGGATGTGGTGACAAGTCCGAGCGCGAATTTCTCTGAATACTTCTCCGAGATGAGGATCGGGAAGACGAGTCCGCCGAGCGCCACGATGGTGACGCCGGAGCCGCCGGTGAACGCTGTAAAGACGGCGCAGCTGAGCAGAACGACGATCGCAAGACCGCCGGGCATCCAGCCGATGAGTGTCTGGGCTAGCGCAACAATTCGAATTGGCGCTTTGCTTTCCGCAAGGAAATATCCTGCCACCGTAAAGAGTGGGATCGCAAGCAGAACGGGCTGACTGGCAAGACGATAGAGTTCGATGATGACTGCGGCTGTATCGATCCCTTCATTGGAAAATCCGAAGAGCGAGATCGCACCGATGATTGTGAAGAGCGGTGCACCGATAAGAACGAGAGCAATAAGTCCGAGGGCAATGTAAATGATCGGCATCAGTGTGTCCCCTCCGCTGTCGTCCAATTCCCCTTCGCCATCTCAACGCTCCAGTTCAATGCGCGGACGAAGAACCGGAACGAGAGCAGTGCATATCCAATAGGGATGATGATGATAAAATACCAGCTCGGAAGATCCAGAATGAGGATGGAATTGGATTCCATCTCGAGCTGCACGAACGCTTTTGCCGCCTGCATCAGGAAATAACAGATAATGCCTGCAAAGATACTTGTAATGACGAAGAAGATCTTACGCGGTTTTTCGGGGACGGTCTTGCTGATGAACTCGATGCGGAGATGGCGTCCTTCTCCGGTCGCGATAACGGCACCGAAGTATCCCACCCAGAGGACGAGATGACGGAGGAAGATATCCCCCCACTCAATGCTTGAATCAAAAAAATTCCGCAGTATCACCTGCCCGAAAGCCATCACGATCATCACGCTGAGGAGTCCTACAAGGATCCAGCCGGAGATGCGTTCGAGCCATTTATCAATGAGGAGGATTGGTTTCATAATGGTTATTAACACACAGGTCACGATTTAACTCGTGGCCTGCGTAAATGATTATATATTATTTATTTTTTGCGCGGAAATCGGACAACGCTTTTTCTACACGGTTCAGAAGGTCTTCGGAATACAACTTTCCGGCAAGCGAGCGGCGAGCTTTGCGTCCGAGTTCGTCGTACGATTTGATCTCATTCGGATCCGGCTTGTTGAAGGTCATCTTGTTCTTCTTCAGGATCTCGAGCGATTTGATATTATCTTTACGGCTCTGTTCGGTCAGTTTCCGCATGAATGCTTTACCGTGCTTCAGCAGGATCTGCTGCAGGTCCGCCGGGATCTTATCGAAATCCCGTTTCGAGATAACAACTGCTCCGGACGCGTTGGTGAGGGGAAGGTCCATCAAATTGCTTGTTGCAGTATTCCATTGAAGGGAAACGATCGCCAGCGGTGATGCATATGCGCCGGTGATGAGTCCCGTCTGCAGCGACGTGACCACATCGGTGATGGAGAGCTGGATCGGATTGATACCGATGGTCTTGAACGTAGCATCCGCCACCGGATCCCCTTCCCATTCCCACATCTTCACATTGTGAAGATCACTGATCTTGGAAACAGGCGTCTTTGAGATAATATAGACAGAACCAACTTCAGCCCATCCAAGCAGCACAAATCCGCCGTTCTCAAATTCTTTATTCAACTCTCCATCGAATGTGGTCAAGATATGGTCCACTTCTGCGGGATTTTTAAAGAGGAACGGTGCATCGAGCACACGTGCGGACTTTGCGATCTCGCCGATGCCGAATCCGGTGATGCCCGCACTGTTGAATTGTCCGAGGCGGATCTTCCGCATCACATCCTTTTCGTCCCCCGCTACGCCGCCGGGATAGATCACGAATCCAAGCCGGCCGTTGCTCTCTTTCTTCACGGCAGCATCATACTCGCGCATGATATTGATCCACGTGCTCCCTTCGGGCGCAAGTGTTGCAAATTTGATCTTGAATTCCTGTGCGAACGAAACGGACAAGCACAGTGCTAATAACAGAACGATTTTTTTCATAGTGGTCAAATGGGAAATTTTACGTTGGTTGAACAATTAGAAGAACAATTCATCGATCTTTTCGGCAAGCTTCTTCGCCTTCCGCTTTGCGATGGCATTCACCAGACGCTGCTCGGGCAGAGAAT
>JBMOHT010000318.1:0-2947 GCA_049317705.1 Bacteroidota bacterium
TCATCGTTCGCACTCAATATGAAGTTTCGCTTTCTCCTCTCTTCTCCGTATTTTCCTTTTGTCAAAATATTAATATCAATCTGCAGTCTGACATCTGCCTACTGACATCTAACGAACTGCTCCTATGAACGAACTCATTCTCGCAAGCATCACCGGTATCGATAAACCGGGACTCACCAGCAAGATCACGCGGCTTCTCGCACGGTACGACATCCGCGTGCTCGACATCGGTCAGTCCGTGATCCACAATCAATTGAATCTCGGCCTGCTGCTCGACGTCCCGTCCAAGTCCGCATCGTACGAGATGATCAAGGAAGTTTTTTTGAAGGCGCAGATCCTCGGACTCACGATCCGTTTCCAGCCGATCACCGAGGAAGAATACGGCGTCTGGGTGAATGAACAGGCGAAGAGCCGCTACATCGTTACGCTGCTCGGACGCACCATCACCGCGCAGCATATCGCGAAGGTCTCCGGCGTGATCGAACATCATCGGCTGAATATCGACATCATCGAGCGTCTCTCCGGCCGCGCTTCGCTGGTGGAAGCCGCCGATGGTCAGCGTGCCTGCGTGGAATTCCTCGTCAGCGGCGATCTGGAAGATCCATTCGGACTCCGCTCCGCATTCATGAACATCACACATGATCTCGATATTGACATCGCGTTCCAGGCGGACTCGATGTACCGCCGGAACCGGCGGCTGGTCGTATTCGATATGGACTCCACGCTGATCAAGATCGAAGTGATCGACGAACTTGCGAAAGCACGCGGGGTAGGAAATGAAGTCGTGGCAATTACCGAGTCCGCTATGCGCGGCGAACTCGACTTTACATCGAGTTTCACCAAACGTCTTTCGCTGCTGAACGGACTGGAGGAATCGAAAGTGAAAGCGATCGGAGATTCCCTTCCCCTTACCGACGGCGCGGAACGGCTCATCTCTACTCTGAAGAAATTGGGGTATAAGACTGCAATCGTCTCCGGCGGATTTTCGTATTTCGGGAATATCCTGAAGCAAAAACTCGGGATCGACTATGTGTTCGCGAATGAACTGGAGATCGTCAACGGTGTAGTGACGGGGGCGGTGAAAGGGACGATCGTGGACGGAAAACGGAAAGCA
This sequence comes from Bacteroidota bacterium, assembly GCA_049317705.1. GTDB lineage: Bacteria > Bacteroidota > Ignavibacteria > UBA10030 > UBA8401 > UBA8401. The sequence goes on from JBMOHT010000318.1 coordinate 1,115, forward strand.
GAAGTGCTGAAAGAACTCGCAGCGAAGGAACAGATCTCGCTCGAGCAGGTGATCGCCGTCGGCGACGGTGCGAACGATCTGCCGATGATCAGTCTTGCAGGACTCGGCATCGCGTTCAACGCAAAACCGATCGTGCGTCAGACCGCGAAGCAGGCCATCTCAACGCTCGGTTTGGACGGGATCTTGTATCTGATCGGTGTTCGGGACAGGGATATCGTCTGATCGGATGTATTCGGTTACTGTGTCAGGGGAATGGATGGCGGGGAATTTTATCTGCGTGAAATTCCCTCCTGCAAAATCTCATCCAATGATTGTTTCGTCCGCAGCAGATCGATGAACTGCACCTTCGTAAAATAACCGTCCGCATGCACCATTTCCGCGGCATCCCTGATGAATTCAACGGGATGACCCGACAGAAAAAAGAGCCGCGCATCCTTATCCAGCGACTTGATGAACCTCAGCGTCACCAATCCGTTCATCCCGTCCATTCCGATATCCAGAAAGACCAGATCAGGATGGAACTCCTTCAGCACCTGAAGACATTCCTTGCCCGAACGCGCAGTCTTGATCCGCAGATTCTTCTGCACGGAACGGAACAACTCGACGATCATTGAGAGGAATTCCTTCTTGTCGTCGACGATCAATATTTTAATATTTTTTTGGGTCATACCGCTTCAATTTCCGTCCGAGCATGTGCTGAATAGATGTTCCATCAGGATCGATCTCCTCCTGCAATGATAACAAAATTCGGGGAGAGAGGATAGGCGTTTTTTCCATTACGCTTTTCCTCTCCGTCCTGACGGTCAGACACGCACCATTCCCCTCCCTGTTCTCCCCCTTCATCGGGTAATTCACCCTTTTCATCGAAAGAATCCGGAAAACGCTCCGCCGTTGAGTATGTTTGTATCACAAAATTTTACGATACGAACCAATGATCAACTCAAAACGAATATTCGACATCATCATCTCCGGAGCAGCACTCCTGGTGCTTGCACCGGTGATGCTGCTGATCGTGATCGCCATTAAGGCAGAGTCCCACGGACCGGTGATGTATGCCGCCCCGCGCGCCGGGATGGGATTCAAGCGGTTCCGTCTGCTGAAATTCCGCACGATGTATTCCGGTGCGGACCAGAAATTGAAGGACCTCGCACATCTGAACCTGTACGCAACGACGTCCGCATCCGATGCGGAGCTGAAAGAATGCGCTGAATGCATCCGCCTCCGCACTTCATGCTCCCCGCTGATGATCACCGTTGAAGGTACGATCATCTGCGAACGTCTGATGAAACTGAGGAAAGAAGCAAAGAACGCAGGAACATTCTTCAAGATCGCCAACGATCCGCGCATCACTCCGGTCGGGAAATTCCTCCGCAACACGAGTCTGGACGAACTGCCGCAATTCATCAATGTATTCATCGGCGACATGTCGCTGGTCGGGAACCGTCCTCTGCCGATCTACGAAGCGGAAAAATTGACGAATGATGTCGCTGCCATGCGGTTCGTCGCTCCGGCTGGGATCACGGGATTATGGCAGGTAACAAAGCGGGGAAAAAAAGGGGAAATGTCGGATGAAGAACGAATCTCCCTGGACAACACCTACGCACTGCACGGTTCGCTCTGGTTCGACGTGAAACTGATGTTCAAAACGATCCCGGCATTACTGCAAAGTGAAAATGTTTAATCAATCATCAAATCAGAAAAAAGGACAACACATGAACAACCCGACATCCGTCGTTACCGGCGGCGCAGGCTTCCTCGGATCGCATCTCTGCGAACGTCTGCTGAACGAAGGACACAACGTGATCTGCATGGATAATCTTCTCACCGGCAGCA
>JBMOHT010000319.1:0-2940 GCA_049317705.1 Bacteroidota bacterium
CGAAACGCCGTCCATCTTTTTACCGTTCAATGCCACGGGAACGCCTGCTTTGAATTCTATCGTCACATAGGTCGCTTTGTCCGGAGCATTCTCGGGTGAGGTCGTGCGTGTGTAAGCATCCTGCGGAGCGACTTCCATCGGATTCTCGAGGATACCGCACTCGATGCTGGTGCCCCAGATGTTCTCGTCGATCGAATAGGGACTTGCCTTGGTGGCAGCAACGGGGATGCCGTGCTTTTCGCAGTATGCGATCTCTTCTTCGCGCGATTTGAATTCCCACTCGCGGAGCGGTGCGATCACATTCAGTTCCGGAGCAAGTGCCATCACAGCAACTTCGAAGCGGACCTGATCATTTCCTTTTCCCGTGCAGCCGTGTGCAACAGCGGTGCAGCGTTCACGTTTTGCAACTTCCACCAATGCTTTTGCAAGGAGCGGACGTCCGAGCGATGTCGCCATCGGATATGTGTGTTCATACAATGCGCCGGCTTTCAGAGCGGGGAAGATGTAATCATAGACGAATTCTTTTTCAAGATTCTGCATGAATACTTTCTTTGCGCCGGATTTGTATGCTTTTTCAGGAACGCCGATCAATTCCTTCTTCTGTCCGAGGTTACCGGTAACGGTGATGACATCGGCATCATATTTTTCCTGGAGCCATTTCACGATTACGGAGGTGTCGAGTCCGCCGGAATACGCTACTGCGATCTTCTGTTTTTTCATCTGTGTCTTCTTTCGTTGAGTGATATGTGATTGTTCTAGTATAGAGTTGTTATTTTTCGAAAAGGAGTTCTTTCATTTGCTTGACCAACGGGAGGATCTTCTTTGTTGAGACCGGTGTTACAAGCACGGTGTCGTCGCCGGCGATGGTGCCGAGGATCAGCCGGTTGCGGATTGAGTCGATATATGATGCGACACCGCCGGCTCGTCCGGGCAACGTGCGCACGACGATGAGGGATTCATTCGACTCCACTCCCACCACTTCATGCGTGACCAATGGTGTGATCGCCCCTTCTTCCTTTTGCGTAGAGAGGGCATATTTTTGCTTACCGTTCACATGAATGCGGACGATGCCGAGAAGCGCAAAATCGCGGGACAACGTTGCCTGAGTGACGATGATCCCTCGCTTCTTTAACAGCGAGACGAGTTCTTCCTGATTGGCTACATCATGATCCTGGATGATCTCTTTGATGATGAATTGACGCTGATTCTTATTCATTACATTTTTCCGATCAATTTTGCCATGATAGCTTTTTGTATGTGCAGACGGTTCTCCGCCTGGTCGTTCACGACGGACTGTTCGCCGTCCAACGCTTCGTTGGTGATCTCCTCGCCCCGATGAGCGGGGAGGCAGTGCATTACAATAACATCTTTCTTCGCCTGACGCAGCAGCGAACCGTTCACCTGATATTCCCAGAAATCGAATATGCGTTTCGTTTTCTCACCCTCCTGTCCCATGCTCGTCCACGTATCCGTATAGACGACATCGGCTTTATTCACGGCATTCCTGGGATCACGGATGATCTCTATCTTGCTTACATTCGCTTTGACAGCTTTATCGTAAATTACTTTATCCGGTTCATATCCGAATGGAATTGCAAGCGTCAGATGAATAGGTATGATCGAAGCGAGCTCCAGCCATGAATTGACGATGTTGTTCCCGTCACCGACGTACGCAACTTTCACATGGTCACGCAGTTTCCCGTGCTGGCGGATCGTATAGAGGTCCGCAAGGATCTGACAGGGATGTGAAAGGTCGGAGAGCGCGTTGATGACCGGAACGGTAGCGAATTTGGAAAGATCGAGCAGCAGCTGATGATTGAACACTCGGGCGACGATCGCATCATTGAAGCGGGAGAGGACATTCGCAACATCGGCAGCGGATTCACGCACACCGAGTCCGACCCCTTCGTCCGTCAGGAAAATAGCCTGACCGCCGAGCTGGATCACTCCGACTTCGAACGATACGCGGGTCCTGAGGGAGGGTTTCTGGAAGATCATTGCCACGGTCTTTCCGGCAAGAGGCTTCACATCCTTTTGAACCTTCAGTGTATCCGCCAACGTGAGGAGGCTGAATACTTCATCTTTTGTCAGTTCAGCGATAGAGAGAAAATCCTTATTCATTTTTTATACTCAAAAATTAATTCAATACATTTTTATGCAAGATTGACAATATTACAATATTGCAAAATTCCTCATCTGCAACGGCGTTTTAATGATCTTGCAATCATGCAATATTGTAATTCGACAAATTCTATAATACTAGTTCGGTACCTATTCCCTCATCCGTAAATATCTCAAGCAGGAGGGAGTGCTTCTTCCTTCCATCGATCATATGCACTTTTTTCACACCGGAGTGAAGAGTGGAGAAGGCGGATTTCACTTTCGGGATCATGCCGCCGTTGATGATGCCGTCACCGAATAATTCGCGTGCATTTTGTTCCGTGAGCGTTGAGACGAGCTGCTTGTTGGCAATGACGCCTTCAACATCGCTCAGATAGACGAGCTTTTCCGCTTTCAGCGCGGAGGCAACTGCCGCAGCTGCGAGATCGGCGTTCACATTATAGATGGTCCCATCCGTCGCGACACCGAACGGCGCGATCACCGGCATCAGTTTGTTGTTCAGGAACATCTTCAGGAAACCGACATTCACATCGACGATCTTACCGACGAGACCGATATCCTGCCCGTCCTCCAAATACTTTTCGGCCGTCAGCAGAGTATTATCAACACCGCTGATACCGACCGCCTCACCGTCATTCTGATTGATCAGGTTCACGATCTCTTTGTTGATCTTACCGGCGAGGACCATCTGCACCACATCGACCATCTTCTTGTCCGTAAATCGGTGACCGTTCACGAACTGTGTTTCGATACCGAGTTTATACGCAGTATCGGTGATCTCTTTGCCGCCGCCGTGGACGATAACGATGTTGATTCCGA
>JBMOHT010000320.1:0-2923 GCA_049317705.1 Bacteroidota bacterium
ATTGTTGCTTATATATTTTTGTTCACGGTACCGAGATTTGATTCTTCTTAAGAACATTTTGGATCGATTCCATCAACGACTCACCCGTGAACGGTTTCTGCAGGAAATGATCGAACAATTTTCCATCGTGCTCTACGGTCGATTCAGTCATCAGTCCGCTCATACCAATAATGCTGATACCCGGAGCGATCTTTCTGAGTGTGGCGGCGGCGGTCTTTCCGTCCATCACCGGCATCATCATATCGATCAGGACCACTTTTGCGGTCATCCCGCTTTCGACGAACCGCGCCAGACCTTCCGCGCCGTTCCCGGCGGTGAGCACATTATAGTTATAGAACCCGAGCGTCTGTTCGCACGCCATTTGGATAGGGAGTTCATCATCGACCACCAGAATGGTCTCATTTTTTCCATCCAGGATCACATTGACCACTGCTTTCGAATCCTGAGCGACCGTTTCGGCTGAAACAGGAATGAGGATCTCAAAACTTGTTCCTTCACCCGGCACAGAATCGAAATGGATGTATCCCTGGTGATGCTTCACGATACTATAGACTGAGGATAGCCCGAGACCGGTCCCTTTTCCCACTTCTTTCGTTGTGAAGAACGGATCGAAGATCTTTTGCTGGATATCAAGAGGGATACCGCCGCCGTTATCCCTCACTTCGATCACAACGTACCGTCCATTGTTCGCTTCAGGATGACGGACCTTGATGCCCTCACCCATTTCGGCATTCTTCACATTGATGGTAAGTCTGCCGCCCTTCGGCATCGCATCGCGTGCATTCACGCTCAGGTTCATTACCACCTGATGGATCTGCGTGGGATCGGCATAGACGGTCCACAGATTCTTCGGAGCATAGGTCTGTATCTCGATGTTCCGGGGAAATGTCTGCTTGATAATATTCCCGGCTTCATTCACAATATGACGGACCTGCATAAGCACCGGACGGCTTTCCGCACCGCGCGCGAATCCGAGCACCTGCGCGATGATATCCTTTCCGCGCAGCGTGGACGACTCGATGGTCGTCAACAGATTATTAAGCGATTCATCCTGCAATTTCCGTTTCAGGATCTGTACCGACAGCAGGATGGGACCGAGGATATTGTTCAGGTCGTGCGCAATACCGCCGGCAAGCGTTCCGATGGATTCCATCCTCTGGGAACGGAACAACTGTGTCTGCATCTCCTTACGTTCGGTGATGTCGTCCTTCACCATAATAAAATTGATGATGTTCCCTTTGCTGTTCTTCACCGGAGCGATCACGACCGATTCCCAATACCGGCTTCCGTCCTTCCTTCGGCTCAGCATTTCGCTGTTCCATTCATTCCCTGCCGTGATCGAACGCCACATCTCTTCGTAGACATTTCCCGGAGTCTCATCAGACCGGAAGATCGATTTCTTTTTTCCGATGAGTTCCTCTGTGGAATATCCCGAAGCGAGACAGACAGCCTCATTCACATATTCGATCACCCCCTCCACATCGGTGATGACAACGCCGGTCGAGGCCTGCTGTATTGCCAGCGATAACTGGCGGACCTTCGCTTCGGAGCGTTTCCGTTCCGTGATATCGCGAAGGAACACCACGAACTGTCCGCCGTCATCAGGGTGATACTGCACGCTGATCTCGACATCAAAAATTTTTCCATCCTTACGTCGATGTTTGCTCTCGAAGCGGTCCTGCCCGACCTTTTTGATATGCTCCATCCGCTCTGCGACCACCGGCAGTGTCGATCCCTCTTCGAGATCGTTCACGCGCATCAGAAGAAGTTCGCCGGATGTGTATCCGCTCATCTGACAGTAGGATTTATTCACCTCCAGGATACGGCTGCGCATATCGACGACCCAGAATCCATCCATGGCGGTGCGAAGAATCATCCGGTGCCGCTCCTCGCTCATCCGCAACAGTTCCTCGGTCCGTTTCCGGTCCTCAATAAGTTTCCATTCGCGGAGGACACGCTCCACGGAATTCGGAAGGATCTCGAACGATTCCGAAGATTTCGCGATATAGTCCATCGCGCCGGACTTGATGGCGCGCACTGCCAGATGCTCATCGCCGTGAGAAGTGAGTATCACCGAGGGAAACAATTCACTCCCGGCTTCAATTACTTCCTGCCCCTTTCCGTCCGGCAGATTATAATCCACCAGGGCGATATCCGGTCGATGTTCCCCGATCATCGTTAATGCTTCGCGGATGGTACCGGCGGTGCGGATGCGGTATTGTTCGCCGAAACGTTCAAAGCTGCGACTGATCAACTCTGCATGCGATGAATCATCCTCGACCAGAAGGATATCAATAACTTCGGGTTGTCCATTCGTCATTACGCAATCCTCTGAAGACATCTTCGCATAACTCTATTGCACCAATTGATGGAAAGATCCTTTCGTAAGCTCACCATGGACGTTTGTTCCACGCGAGCCAATAATAGCCGAGGTCTTTCAGCAGATCCGATATACTATCAAAATCGACCGGTTTCGTTACATAACTGTTCGCGTGATATTCATACGCCTTTGCGAGATCGAGTTCTGCATCGGATGTTGTCAGCACGACAACAGGAATATTTCTCAGACCAGGGTCGGTCTTTACTTCTTTTAATACTTCCAGACCGTCGATCTTTGGAAGACGAAGATCGAGAAGGATCAGATCGGGACGCGGATTCTCCACGGAACCGGCATAGATCCCGAGTCCTTTCAAATAGTGAAGTGCAGCTTCACCATCCTCCACATGATAGATCTTGTTTGCGACCTGAAAATCCTCCAGATTCCGTTTGACCAGATCAGCATGGTCCGGATTATCCTCCACTAACAGAATGACCAATGGTTCACCGACAATCATATTGCCCCCTTAGATTATTGCTTCATGAATGGTAATGTCAAATAAAATGTTGCGCCTGTTCCGATACCGCCGGATTCCGCCCAGATCTT
>JBMOHT010000321.1:0-2898 GCA_049317705.1 Bacteroidota bacterium
CCTGCCTGTTTCAGCACTCCTTCGATCTTTTGAAGGATGTACCGTGTCTGTTCGTATGGATTATCCTTCCAGACTAGATTGCCGGACGAATCGGTCGCTACTGTTCCCGTCACTTCGACCGTGTTACCAACGCGGACTGCGCGGGAATATCCAACGATCGATTCCCACTTTGCACCGGAGGAGAAATTCTGTCTGCTGCTCATATGAGTTTCATAGATGATAATAATTGTTTTGGTTCCGCTGCGACGATGATCTGTTCTTTCACATGTTCGGGGACGAATCCTTCGGCAACGGCATGGTCCACATACTTCAGCAATGAATCGTAGAATCCAAGGATATTCAAAACACCGACCAATTTTTCATTCACGCGCAGGTGAGTGAAGGCAAGTACCTCGAACATTTCGTCCATCGTGCCGACACCCCCCGGCAGGGTGATGAACGCATCGGAGAGTTCAAGCATCTTTGTCTTCCGTTCGCTCATGGATGAGACGATGTGGAGTTCGGAGATACCTTTATGCGCGAGTTCCCGTTCCGCGATCAGCGTGGGGATCACACCGATCACTTTTCCGCCGGCAGACATCATAGTGTCGGCGATCGTTCCCATGAGTCCGTTCGTAGCGCCGCCGTAGACCATGGCGATATTGTGCTGCACGAACAATCGGCCGAGATGCTGAGCACTTTCGGTATATTCCTTACGGAGACCGCTTTTAGAACCGCAGAAGATACAGACTGAAGTCATTCGTTCCTTATTTTGTTCCTCTAATATACTAGAAACAATGGAAAAAGACCTCTCGCAAAGATGCAAAGGCGCAAAGAACTCCGAAATTCAAGTGAGAGGAATATCGTTCTTTCGATAATCGCTCTTTTTTTGTATTTTTCATCTTAAATCGATTCCAAATGCAATGTTCCACTAAGGCCAAAATGTTATGAATGTTCCAGAGAAATCCGACTTTATCCGCGAGATCATCAACGAAGATCTGAAGACCAATAAATTTCAGGGGCGTGTGCACACCCGTTTCCCGCCGGAGCCGAACGGCTATCTGCACATCGGGCATGCGAAGTCCATTTGCCTGAACAGCGGAATTGCCGGTGATTTCAAAGGAAAGTTCAATATGCGGTTCGATGATACGAATCCCGCAAAAGAGGAACAGGAATATGTCGACTCTATTATAGAGGATGTGAAGTGGCTTGGCGGAAATTTCGAGGACCGCTTGTTCTACGCGTCCGATTATTTTGAGAAGATGTATGAGTATGCGGTTATCCTGATCAAAAAAGGGAAGGCCTATGTCTGCGATCTGAACGCGGACGAGATGCGCACATCGCGCGGCACTCTCACGGAACCGGGAAAAGAGAGTCCCTATCGAAACAGAACAGTGGAAGAAAATCTGGACTTGTTCGAACGGATGAAGAACGGCGAGTTCCCGAACGGCGGCAAGACACTCCGTGCAAAGATCAACATGGCTTCACCGAACATCAATCTCCGCGATCCTGTGATGTACCGTATCGTCCACGAAGAGCATCACCGTCAGGGAAGCAAGTGGTGTGTCTACCCGACATACGATTGGGCGCACGGCATTGAGGATTCGATGGAGCAGATCACGCATTCCATCTGCACGCTTGAATTCGAGAATCACCGTCCGCTCTATGACTGGTATTTGGAAGAACTGGGCGTCTATCATCCGCAGCAGATCGAATTTGCACGGCTGAATCTTTCGTACACGGTGCTGAGTAAACGGAAACTGCTGAAACTTGTGAACGAGAAACATGTGAACGGCTGGGACGATCCGCGTATGCCCACTATCGCAGGATTCCGCCGCCGTGGATACACCTCCGGTTCCATCATCAATTTCTGCGACATGATCGGCGTAGCGAAGCGCGACAGTACGATCGATGTTGCTTTGCTCGAATATTCCATCCGCGAGGATCTGAACAAGACTGCACGGCGGACCATGGCAGTGCTGAATCCGATCAAAGTTGTCATCACGAATTATCCTGAAGGACAGGTCGAGGATTGCGAAGCAGTGAACAATCCGGAGGACGAGACAGCGGGTAAACGGACGATCCCGTTCGGCCGCGAGATCTTCATCGATCAGGATGATTTCCGCGAAGTGCCCCCGCCGAAATATTTCCGTCTCTCACCGGGAATCGAAGTACGCCTAAAGTACGCGTACATCATCAAATGTGAATCGGTCGTGAAGGATGCGCAGGGAAATGTTGTTGAGGTCCATTGCACCTATTCTCCCGATACGAAGAGCGGAATGGAAGGGGCGAACCGGAAAGTGAAATCGACGATCCATTGGGTCTCAGCCGCTCACGCGAAGGATGTTGAGGTCCGTCTCTATGACCGTCTGTTCGTGAAAGAGAATCCGGACGATGCCGAGGAAGGGAAGGATTTCCTCTCGAATATGAATCCTAATTCGCTGCAGGTGCTGAAACATTGCAAAGTTGAGCCTTCACTTGGGATGGCGAAAGCAGGAGAGCGGTTCCAGTTCGAACGGACGGGGTATTTCTGTGTGGATGCGAAGGACAGTAAGGACGGGTCGCCTGTCTTCAACCGTATCGTAACACTGAAAGATACATGGGCAAAGATCGAACAAAAGCATAAATAATTGTTCAAAAGCATCATCCGCGAAGTTCGCGAAGGGACGCCAAGAGCATTTGTGAATTGTATCATCTATCACACTTAAGAAAAATTAATGGCCTAATACGCCAATTATTCATTACATTTATCTCGGCAGGATGTACGTTCGTACATCCTGTTTTTATTTCTGCTCATCCATCGGCACACGATTGTAGATATTACATGAACAGCGGCATGATTCAATCAACAGAAATGCGTTAATTAGTGGCACATTTTATGAACACTGTTACTCCGCATATTCGTCACTAATCATCATT
>JBMOHT010000322.1:0-2890 GCA_049317705.1 Bacteroidota bacterium
TCGTAATGCCGTTCGATGATGCTGTCATCCGTGACGGGGCGTCCTTTCCGGTGCAGCTGTGAGAAACGGCTGCGGACCCACGAATCGATGCCGAGATGATCGTAGCGTCCGATCAGTTTCAGAAGATTGCCGGCGGCGTAATGACCGATCCCTTTGATGGAACGGAGTTTCCAGTAGAGATCCTCGGTAGGCAGGTCTGAGTGACGCAGTGATTCGATCTCGATCTTCTTGTTCGTGATGTTCCGGCACAATTCGAGCAGATACGGTGCGCGGTAGCCGCACGAAAGTTCCTTCCTCAGCCAGCGGTCGGTCTTTTTGGCGATCACTTCGGGAGGAGGAAAGGAAAAGATGTTGTCCGTGATCTTCACGCCGAGTTTTGTCGTGAGATTCGTTGTTTGGATCTTCGTCAAGGCCCAGCTGCAGTTGGTGGTGAACATCATCTTCACCACATCCTCGAACATCGTCTGCGAACGGAGCAGCCGTCCGGCATTGATCTTCGGCACCCAGCGGAGATGCTTCTCCTTACGGCAGAGTGAATAGAACTCCTCAAGCGATTCATCGATCCTCAGCATGGAGCGGACGGTGTTCTTGATCCGCTCCTTTTCCGTTTTTGTCAGCCGCACATCATTCTCGGGAGTGATCAGCAAGACGGAATTCTTTTCGCGGATGCGCACGAATGCATGTTTCTTATTCGTCAGCGAGACGATACCTTTCAGTTCGGTCAATCCTTCGTTCGCGGAAAATGGCGCAAGATCGTACCATCCATGCGAATTGATGGCGGTGTGCAGAGAAAAATATTTCGGCAGTTGAATGGTCATGGTATCATAGAATTATTGTATTCCAAACCAGTAATTCTCGTTCTCCCGGAATTTTTCCAGAATGAACCGTTCCGCCTGTGTTACAGCTTCGGCATTGATCACAGGATCTTTTATCCCTTCCGCAATGACCCGCTGATAGTACGACACGGCCTCGTCACGTTTTCCGTCCAGTTCAAGCAGATTCCCGTATCGAATGAGACTCATCAGGCGGTATTGTTCCGTTTCGTCCGCCGATGAAGCAGCGGCGGACTGTTGAAAATAATCCTTTGCTTTCTCCCTGCTGCCGTTCGATGCGGAAATATTTCCGAGGATGAACAGCGCAAGAGGAGCGCTTCCGGTGGCATTGTTCGGATCGAGCTGCTGAGTATAGAGGGCTTCCTTTTCGGCGTTGGCAATATCATGATTCACGGACGCATACAGCAGGGCTGTCTTCGCATGTGCGGAGATACGGAGTTCCAGCAGCCATCGAAGGATGTTCAGGTTCGGGTCCAGTTCCACAGCAGATGGTGTCATGGGGAATGAGAACGTGAATTCCTGCTTCTGCTGTTCTACCCTGACACGTTTAGTGATCATTCTGTTCCCGAATGAGAACGAGATCGGAACGGGCATCGAAAAAAGTGTTCCGCGCTGTTCGATAATTGCCCGCACGATCGTGAGACCGCGCGTGGTCTTCTCGCTTTTCCACTGCAGAACATATTCCGGTGCGGTGGAGCGGCGGAGCCATTGTTCGAAGAACCACTCAAGCGGAGTGCCGTATTCCGAGGAACAAAGTTCAATGAACCTTGAGAACGTAAGATTGATTGATGACGGTCCGGTTGTTATCTCCCTGATCACACGGTCGAGAGATTCACGGCCGAGCAGATATTCCAGCATGAAGAACAGATACCGTCCGCGGAACGAAATGATCCTGTTCGTGTTTGCTCTGTCGCTGTGGCCGGCATGAAGCGTTCCGGACGGGAAGAAGGTCAGCGCATGCGAGACGGCATCGAACCGTTCCTGATGCGCATTCTGCGGATACCGGTCGATGAGAAATCGGGATGCAAGATAGGCGGAGAGTCCATCGTCGAAAAGAGCAGTGGAATCGTTTGTTGCGGGACAGAAGCGGCGCGCGAGTTCTGTGATCCACGGGTTATACACCGAACGGGTCAACGCCGCGGAATCGAACACGGTGAATGCCGGTGAAGTGCTTCGGATGACAAGCTTCGCAGTATCGATCTCGGAATGTTCCGCGATTGTGTTCCCAATGACCATATAGGTGAGCGATCGATGATTCTGTCCTGTTACCGCGTTGAAATACTGAAGTGCTGCGCTGAGCTGTTGTGCCGTGGCAGCGGCATACTGCTGATTGAACCGTAGGGGCGAGGAATAGAATGTGATACTGCACGTAGAATCCGTTGAGACCGCATATTGTTTTCCAGCATTGATGATGCCGTATATGGAGAAGACCGACGTCATCGATGAGTGCATTATATCGACCGTCCACATTCTCATTCCCGATGAAAGCAGTGTGTCCATTGTGTTTGCGGCGAGGACCGTGAACTGCGGTGACGCAGAGAATCGGAGCGAAAGATGTTCTGCGGATAGCGAAGCGAATTCCGGAAGCCAGCTCTCATTGCGGTCATACGGAAGGATGAATTCTTTTTGCGTGACGAACATCCGCGATGTCGGCAGGGAATCGTACAGTGCCGTGAATGCGATAAAGAACGCGATCGAGTCACTCTTTGTTTCGAGATCCGTTCTGTCAAAAATGATGCGGTCCTTCGAAGCTCTGTCCGTCGGTGTCCGTTCGAAATCGATGGATTCATTGTTCACATCGAGAATAGAGATCGCGATCCACTCTTTTGGGATGAAGAACGAGAAATCCTGAACGGAAGGATCGGCGATCTTCGTGAAGCAGTGGACTGTTCCGCTGACCTCGCGCGTACGTTCATTCAGTGACGCCACGACATCGAAGGAGAGGAGCGCGGACTCCGTCTGTGACATGAGCATCAGAGGAATGAAAAGGATCAATGCGGCGAAGCGGATCATAGTTCGAACGGGCGGTCGATATCCATTTCTAAAATCTGTGAAGT
>JBMOHT010000323.1:0-2815 GCA_049317705.1 Bacteroidota bacterium
ACCTCCGCGGCAGGCGTCGCTCGAGATCACCATCGATACACATATCGATTCGTTATCGAAAGGAAGCGCAGTGATCGTTCTCCGCAACTCGCTCGCCGCCGCTGCACGGTATGCATTCCGCGAACTGACGCTGGAACGCTGGAAACAATATATGCAGGAAGTGATATCCGCGAATCTGTTCCAGATCCGTCTGAGCGATTTCCGTTTTGTGTCGGAGGATGAACATTCCATGACGGTCCGCGCTTCGGCAGAAGCATCGAAATTCGCCGTCACATCAGAGCCGCGCACTTACATTCCCCAGACCCCGTTCATCACACAATTCACTTCAGTGTTGGAACGGGAACATGATTCACTTCCGCTCCGTTTCGATTCCGAGACACGGCTGAAACTGCTCCTCAACATCCGTGCTCCCAAGAGGACGCTGGATGCCCCGCGTCCTCTTTCATTCGGAAGGAAAGACGGTCCATGGACTTTCACTGCTTCCGCATCACAGTCCGGCGAACTGATCAGTTTCCTGTATGATTATTCTTCCGTTAAGAAGGACATTCAACAACGGGACAAGACGGAATTCTTCCCGTTCATCAAACAATATCTCTCCAATAAAAAGAATCGATTCATCATCCTTCAACAGCCATGAAAAAGATACTTCTTCTGCTCTCCGCCGCTCTGCTCCTCTCATCATGCGTTTCATCGAAACGGGTCCTGCAATTGGAACCGCCCGCCGCCATGCGGACAGATTCGATCGATGTCTCGGCCTATATGGAAAAATACGGCACTTATGACGGCGTCATACTCGATACCCGGCAGTCCATTGAACACTACGGCACCAAAGGCCAGGGATTCAATATGTTCGGCACATGGGATTTCACGGATGTCATCCAGCGGAAATATCTCATCCTCAATCCGGATGCACAGAATTTAACAACGTTCACGTTCACCGCATCGAAGAATTCCGTCATCGGGAATGTCTTCATGGTGGTCACACGGACGGACGGCACCATCTCACGGTATTCATTGAAGGACATGATCAAAGAGACCGATTCGGACGGCGATCTGCGATATAAATTCGTCTATCCTCAGATCACCAGAGGGTGCATCATTCAGGAAGGATTCGAGATCACCCGCAGCGCATACTCTTCGCGGCCGCTGCTTTCCCACGATCTTCCGTTCCAGTTCGCCTATCCGTGCGAACAGTTCTCATTCAGTTATGCGTATCCCGATTGGTGGAAAATTTCGATGAAGCAAATCGCGAAGGATACGTATCTCAATGTCGAACGAAAGAATGATCCCGAACATCACAAGAACATCATTTCCTATTCATCAAAGAACATCCCGGCAACGAAACGGGAGGAATACAGTCCGTTCACCAAGGAGATCTCCAAGTACCTGGAGTTCATGGTCACAGAGATGAACATGGTCTCATGGAATTATGAAGCATCGAAGAACTGGACCGATCTCGTCTCCTCTTTCCGCGGATATGTTGTTGACCGCGACGGATTCCTCTCCAACCGTGTATCGAACACAACGGACAGGATCCTGAACGGTGTGACCGACCGGAAGATGATGATCGATTCCATTGTAACGTTTATCCAAAGGACCGTCGATATCGCGCGGGATTATGAGGACAGGAATTTTGCCGATATCCTCACCGATAAGAAGGGAAATCCGTACGCCATTACGGGACTCGCTCATTCCATGCTCAAGAAAGCCGGCTTCGATCCGAAATACGTAATGGTCCATTCCGCGGACGAGGGATATTTCGACCCATCATATCTCAGCATCTCACAGTGTACCATCCCTGCCGTCGTTGTAAAGGCAGACACGCAGCAATTCGTTCTTCTGCCGTACCGCAAGGATCTTCCGTATGATATCATTCCCGATTATCTTCAGGGTCAGCCCGCCATCGTTATCGATAAGAAAGGAAGCATCGAATTCGTGACGATACCGGATAACGGCGGGGCATCCTCTTCCATTCAGGATGATTTCGACGTCGTCCTTTCCGAAGAAGGAGTGATCACAGTGAAAGAACGGACCACTATGAACGGAACGGCATCCATCATGTTCCGCAGTCTGTTGAAGAATATGAACGAGAAAGAACGTGATACATTCATCAAGAAGCGGGTGATATCGGACGGACTTGATGCAGCGGTCAGTTCGTTCTCTATCCTCAACGAGAAAGAGTATAAAAAACCGCTGATCTTCGACATCAATTTTACGGTCGACAATCTTGCAACCGTCACGGACCGCGAGGTGATCGTGCAGCATGCAGGACTCTTCAGTCCCACCACATTGAAGGATTCCCCGATCGAGACCGAACAGCGCAGGAATCCGATCCGCATCTATTATAATGAGCAGTTCACGAAATCGATCGTGTTCCATTATCCCCTGCAATGGAAACTGTCGACGGAACTTCAGCCGAAGTCCGTGCACAACATCCTGGGAGACATTTCGTCCGGATTCACCGTTGCGCCGGGAGTGATCAATGCATCGTTCCGCAGAAATCTCTTCCGCAGCGCACAACCGAAAGAGAGCATCGGCGGTCTGGTCTCGCTGCTCGGGAAGAATTCTTCCGTCGCACTGCCGACCATCATCTTCAAGACCTCGGGAAACTGATCGAGCCGTTCGGTATCGGCTTATCCAAAAGGTGTGGTAATGAGAAAAAGAATATTCACTCTATTGTTATTCTGTTCATGCTGCAGCGTTGTCGTCTCTGCGCAGGCAAAACAACAGAACGAATTTCAGAATAATTCACCGGTCTTCCTTCGTCCCGCCGGACGGGAACTGATGCTCGACCGCCCATCATTCATCCTGCCGG
>JBMOHT010000324.1:0-2803 GCA_049317705.1 Bacteroidota bacterium
CCTCTGCGTCTCCGCGCCTCGGCGTTCATATTGGACGAATTGCCCGCCAAATCCTACGGCATCGCTTAGGATGGTGTGTTCTTAAAAATATTACCGGAAGGGAAATTAGGCAGCGTGGTCGAGGTGTTCTTTCGCGATATAGAGATCGCAAGCTACCTGAAGATTCATCCAGAATTTGGAAGAGGTCTTTAATACGCGTGATAAAAGAACGGCAGTCTCCGCGGTCATATCGCGTTTCCCATTGATCAAAGTATTTACTCTCTGCACCGGAACACCCATACGGCGGGCAAGTTCAAGCTGGCTCAGTTCCATAGGACGCAAGAACTCTTCAAGAAGGATCTCGCCGGGGTGGGTTGGTTTTCTGTTTTTCGGTATCATATCTCAGTTTCCTTTAATGATAATCAATGATCTGCACATCTTTGGCGTTGCCATCGGACCATTCAAAAACGATCCTGTATTGATCGTTGATGCGGATGGAATGTTTCCCTTTCAAATTCCCTTTGAGTGCTTCCAATCGGTTCGATGGAGGTATCCGCAGATCTTTTAGATCGAACGCTGCATTTAAAAGATCAAGTTTTCGAACGGCAATACGCCAAATACTGGACGGTATACGTCTTGCTTGTTTCGTGTCAACACCATTAAAGATGTCTTCACTGGCCTGGTCAAAGAAATTGATGATCACAATGCAAAATACTGTATTAACGGCATACGTGCAAGTGGTATGTATTTCTTGTGGAAATATGGTCGAAATGTGGCAAAAGACGATCGCGAAGGGATGCGAAAATATTTATCCACGCCTGCCCGCCGGTTCTTTGGCGGGAATAACACCAATAAGAACAAAGGGAAAATGAAGAATAGAGGAACGTCCTATCCTTTCAAAATGCACTGTAGGAACGTCCTAACCCGCGATGGTTCGACTCGCTTTCGAAAAAAATATGAGCTCGCTCACCATGACTTGCGGGCAGGTAGGACCCGCATGACCGCCATTAATTATTTACTGTCGGGCAGGCGTTCCTACAGTACGATTCTATAAAAAATTAACCTCTGCGTCTTCGCGTCTCTGCGTTTATAAAGACGATCGAGGATTATTCATCAATTGATCCTACGAGATCCCTTCTTAAAACGAATCTACAAAGAACAATACCTGTTGGAATGTTCCATTTTGAGGATTTGACGAGCGTCTTGCAATTCCGCAAAGAAATGGTGCATAACGGAAAATTCATTTGCAGTTCAGTGGGGAGGTGTGTATCATTTGTCAAATGACGGACAAGAATGTCCGATTATAAATATCACATCAAGAGAGGAGTCATTCATGGGTGCAAAAATGGGGTCCGGCACGAATGCGCTGAACTGGTTCGAGATTCCGGTTAAAGATATGGACCGCGCGGTGAAATTCTATCAAACGATCTTTGAAATTTCCATGGAGCGGATGGAGATCGGGGGAATGACGATGGCGATGTTCCCGACCGATTTCACCACAGGCGTTGTGGGTGGGGGATTGGTGAAGAGCGAGATGCATATTCCTTCGGAGACCGGTTCGGTGATCTATCTGAATGCGAATCCCGATCTGGACCTAGTGCTGAACAGGATCGGATCCGCCGGAGGGTCAGTGGTGATGCCGAAGACCCTCATCGACGAACAGACGGGATATATGGCGTTCTTCAATGATACCGAAGGGAACCGGGTGGCGCTGCATTCGAATGCGTAAGCAGGAGGTTTTGGTAAAAACACATCAGCGAAGATCGCGAAGGGACGCGAAAATATTTATCCAGGCCTGCCCGCCAAACAACGCGGCGGGTAAACCATCTTTTTGGCGGGAATAACACGAAAAAATGTGGGAACGTCATATCCTTTCAAAAGGCAATCTAGGAACGTCCTAACCCGCCACAAAGACGGCGGGCAGGTAGGACGTTCCTACAGTACGATTCAAAAAAATAACCTCTACGTCTCCGCGTCTCTCCGTTCATATGGGACGGACATGAGTCCGTCCCTACATTTCGTATCCGTGTAAATCCATTCTTTCCGTGTCATCCCTGTCCGCCTTTGGCGGACGTGTTCTATTCTAATCTAAAGGACGAAATTGCGCTTGATGAGCAGGCGGCAATGGCGTATCTTTTGATGTGAAATGGTTTTGGAAATATAATTCAGTGGTAAAGAAGATTCCCCGCACTATACTGCGCTCCATCATTCTTCAATCATCAATCTTCATTCTCTTCGTTTCGGGCGGAATGGCACAGGAGAAAGACACGTCCGAGGTGTGGCTGAATGAAGATTGGTATTACGGCGTGCACGACAGCACGTTCTTCGATACATCCTCGCTGCTTCCCGAACTGTTCCAGCATCAGGTGAAACTGAAAGAGTATCTGAGGGACCCGCGGTTCTACTCTCTGCGGAGAGCGTATAACGATACACTGGCGGTGGATGCCATCTTCGACCGGGCGATGCTTCTTGCGGAAGGGAATGTGAAGGAAGCGCTCTGGATCAGTCTCTTCTCGGTAATGGAACACCGCTCCATGGGATTTCGCGTGCCGCTCATCGGGACACTCTACATTCCGCTCACACTCGAGAGCGACTCGCTGTTCAAACTGCGCAGGACGAATCTTCCCAAGAAAGTGCTGAACGACAAGGTGGTAACATCGGATAAGGATAAGCTGCAGCATTTCTTCGGGTCCGCATTTCTGGCGTATGAGACGAATTCCAATACATTTGTGGAATGGGTGGGGAATCTGCTGGAACTCGGAGAGAACAAATTCGTCGTCGGGGGAAATGACGATCCGCGCGACAGAGCGGCGAATGCGAAGGG
>JBMOHT010000325.1:0-2773 GCA_049317705.1 Bacteroidota bacterium
GGGAATGATCTCCTGAAAAAAGGGAGATTCATCATGGATTATCCTAACAGGGAGTTTGAATTCATTCCGACAGAATGACCGCTGCGGAACTTGCTAAGACAGGATCAATTATTCCGGGAAATAATGAACTATCACAATATTCTTTCCAAATACGGTAAGGCCTTCCTGCTGCTCTTGGTCATCCTTACCGTTATCTGTTTTGAATATTACATCGGTCATAACGAGAGATCCGTTACTCCATTGAAGGCAGGACAAAGATTTCCTTCCATACGTGTGCTCTCATTACAGGGAAAAGAAGAGCCTTTCGACGCGCGGATCCGCCGGAGGATGGTCCTGGTGATATTCTCAACGACCTGCATTCACTGTCTTGATGAAATGAAGTTCTGGGATGAATATGCGTCCGAAGTTGGTGATTCGGTGGATGTGAATGCAATTTCAGCGGACGATCCGGAATCGACGGCATCGTTCGTGAAAGAGCATCAGATCAGATTTCCCGTATTCACGCGTGCGTCGAAGGATGTTGCCGACACGCTGCATGTCCGTTCAGTGCCGATGATATTTTTTATTGATGTGGAAAGAATATTGAGAAAAGTGATTGTCGGAAATCAGCCGAACGAAAGAGTGATCGATCAACTCGGTGAATTCCTGCGGGAGCCGGTCATCGGGGACACTGAAAGATATTGACCGGATGACGATAAAAAAGATCATCATTGCCGTTGCCGTATTGTCGTGCTGCATACTGATCTATACTGCGTTCATTATCAGGCAGCCGGATCATTACAAGAAACGGGCTGCGGAGGCGATCTCCGCCGAATACCTGGGGGATGACGGTATTGTTCTGCAGCGGTCATCCAATGACTGCGGTCCGAGTGCATTGAAGATGCTGCTGGAGGATGAAGGGATCATTGTCGCTCGGGACGAGCTTGAACGGCTGGTCCCGCTGACTGAACATGGGGCAACAATGCTCGATCTAAGATCGGCGGCGGAGCGGGAAGGATTGATATTAACAGGCTGGAAACTTTCAACGGATACTCTGCCGCATATATCATATCCCGCTATTCTGTTCATCCGGAAGAATCATTATATCGTTGCAGACAGTGTTGTGAACAATTTCGTGTACGCGCGGGACCCGTCCATCGGACGGATACGGATCCCGCTCGACAGGATCCCGCGTGTCTGGAACGGAGAAGCGTTGCTTATTCTTGCGCAGAAATAATAACCTTGCTCATCGGTTTACGGCGCATAGAAGAGAATATTGTTCCGGTTTGGGCGCTGGAACGACAGTTTCATTTATGTCCGCAAACAGCCCGCGGTGAGCAGGAATTTTACTCATGTAATCATTCATTCATTATAGGAGGTTCTATGAGAAACATACTATCGAAGATCGTCATCATGCTGCTCCTGGTCAGTTTCGTGACACCGCTGGTTCCGGCGGGGGACGGATCTCAGCCGTTAACATCGGTTCATATGCAGAATGTTAGAGGTGGACAGGCTCCAATCGATTGCGAATTGATGGCGTCCGGAGCAACAACCGTTTGTGCAATGCTCGGAGGAGGATGGCTTACATGTACCATCGTAGCAGGAGCGGCATATTTGGGTTGTTTGGCTGCAAATGCATTATCTAAATAACATTGCGCATCACTTCAGGGTGATTTTTGTCACCCTGAAGTTCACTTTAAATCGGACCGACCATGAAAACACAAATCTATCTTTTTGCATTGACCATCATCGTTACGATATCATCATCTCAAGTGATCTCACCGTCGAAATTTGATTTCGAAAACGTTGAATGGGGAGACCGTTTGCCCAAGATCAGTAAACAGTTTATTAAAAAGAATATCGCCGAAAAGAAACTGAGTGACAATCCGTTTGGTAAAAAGTTGGATGGCATTTTTACTTATGGGTATGCCGACTCCATCAATTCGGAGAAAGTTGCCATCCTGTTCCATTTCAAGTCCGAAGACAGCACTCTTCAAAGTATCTTTATCTCATACATGAATCTCAATCCTGATAAAAAGGATGAGGAAGAGAATGAAGTAAAGCGGACGGCAATGCTTAATTTCCTTACGCATCACTATCCGGCGGAATATCAGGAACGTTCGATCCCATTCATGGGTGCGGTAAGGGTCTGGTCTCTTGCGAAGACATCGGTGCAGGCGCATCTGCTCCAATCAATGGTGAATATTATAATGACGAAACGGTAACCTGTTTTGACTGATATCAAAAAACGGATAAGATATTTTCTTTCCCAGCCGGATATTTTATTTTGTGCTTTAAGAAAACGGCCCTCGGTTATTACCGTGTTGATGATCAGCATTATTATTCAAACTGCCATAGCGGCCGTTCCCGGATTGATGACAGCCGAAGTGATGAACAGCGGATTGCTGTTCGGCGTTTTTATCATCATTTCAGTTTCGATATTGTTGAAAACATTCTCTTCTGCCATTGTGATCAGAATGCTTGGCAATATTGTTTCCGGGGAAAAGAAGGCAATACCCTTCAGTGCGGTCATAACTGTTTCATTATATTGCCAGTTGATCCCGTTGTTCGGCAAGGTTGCTGCGGTGGGATTGAGCATAGCGCAGTATTCGATAGGATCCGTTCAACGATTTTCAGTCCTGCTGTATCCCAATATTACGATGCTGGGTTCTTGTGTAGGAGTATCTGTTCCCGAATTTATCGGGAAGGCGGATATTTTCACTCTTCTTTTTATTCTCTATCTGTCCCATGGTATTCGCACATTTGTTTCTGTATCCCAATTCTCAGCCGCAGC
>JBMOHT010000326.1:0-2773 GCA_049317705.1 Bacteroidota bacterium
TTTTCGTTCGATCCCTGCCCGCCGGTTCTTTGGCGGGCGTGTTCTATTTTAAAACTGAAAGGGCGGGATAGCATCCCGCCCTACCATTATTCTCTGCGGCTATCTTACCAGCCGAGTAATTCTTCCGAGAACTTGAAGCTCAATTTGATGAACGGACCGCGCGACCATAATGTATAGTCGATCAGATCCTGCTCTTTGTATCCTTTGAAATTATATCCTGCCGTGAGACGCAGATTACGGATGATGACATATCCCGCATCAACGCTGTAACCGCTCAGTTTATCACCGGCTTCCAATTGATGCAACAGGCGGTATTCCGCACCGGCATTCAGGTCGTCCGTGATGTCGTATTCCGCGCGGAGGAGATAGAAGTTCGTATTGGTTGTTACGCCGAACAGTAATGAATTTTCAGCGGAAGCTTTGTATGCATACTTCAATCCGATCTCGAGTTTTTGCACCGGTTCGATGAACGAATGGATCGAGATGATGCTCGTGTTGTAGTCGATGAACGGCGCAATGTAATGGTTCTTGTCGGACTTCACTTCATACTTGCCGATGATGTTCAGCCAGTTATCATCCACAGGACGATACGCGAGTCCCGTGATGAGATGCGTGATGTCGCGGTATCCGGAGGTCTTCTTCGCGCTTTCGTTGGAGCTGAGATATTTCAGGATGAAGCTGAAGTCCTGACGGAACCGGTAATCTCCGGCGAATGTCACATTCATTTTATCGGAAGCAGCATTATCACCGAACTCCACTTTCGTGGCAGCCTTCAGCGGGAATTTCGGCAGATATTCCAATGCGGCTGAATACGCCGAATGGTCCTGCGTTGAAGCTTCACCCAGACGCTGACCGAGAGCTTTCGTCTTTTCATAGCCGAGATATCCGGTCAGATCCTCCGTTACAGGAATTTTATTCTTCAAACCGATGCTGATCTGATTGCGGTAATGGCTGGCGGCGTTGCCGATCTCATATTTACCGTATGCCTGTGTATTCTCTGTGATGTTCGAACTGAATCCGAGCGTGGACATGGAACCGCCCCCTTCATAGAAGCGCTCCTGCGCATTCAATGAAAGGTAATCCGTCATTCTGTATTCACCGACGATCGAGGTCGCATTCGGTCTGGTGATATCTTCCGCTGCGCCGAGATTCCGCTCGTGTACCGCAGAAAGTTTCAGAGCATTCGATGCAGCATAATCCAATTTCGCTGTTCCGAGTGTTGAATGCGTTGCCAGCACTTTTTTCGTTGTGTCGGGATTGGCACCGTCGTAGGTGACATCTTCCACCTTCACTGAACCGGTGAGATTGCTCAGAATGCGTTGTTCGATACCGCCGGTAATAGAACGGAGATCCGTCGTACCGCCTGCATCGGTCACCTGGTGCGTCGTGTAGTATTCCGAATTGATCTTCGTGCTCGATGTGAGTGAATAGTCCCCGCCGACGCCGTATTTGATCGTCCCAAGTTCGCGGCGTCCGCCGATCTGCGTTTCGTTCGTAAAGCCCTGTTCAACACGGCGGTAGTATCCGTTCAACCTCATATTATTGATGGGATTGCTGTTGGCATTGAACTTATATGCGAGTCCGGAACCGGTGATGTTCGATGAACGTGCGAGCTCGCCGCCAAGTGAGAGCATACTGCCGAATGAGTATTTCGCATCCGTGCCGAGCATCGTGAAGTTCTGCGGGGATTGTTCTTCCGTCACCCCGGTCAATCCGATAATGAACTGATCATTGAACCGGTGTTCCGCACGCGCGCCGGCGATGTACGACATTCCTGTTCCCGTCTTCGCTTCGAACGAGACCATGATATAGATCGGATTTCCCATTGCATCCACACCTGAGACCGGCTGTTTGAAGAATACTGTTCCCTGTGTATAGTCGATATCATAATCACTGAAGCGATACTTGTTCTCCACTTTCAGCAGGATTTCCGAATGGAACCGGTCGCGCGTTTCGATGCGGATCTTTTCCGTTCCGGGAGTGATGTCGTTGTATCCCAAATTATAGAAACCGGAAAGTCCTTGACCACGCAGCTCAACCTGTGTGGCGCGGCGGTCCGTGAGCGAACCGAATCCGGTCACTCTCCAGTGTTTATCCTGATGTCCGAACTTCACGCCGTTCAATGTTCTGTTGTAGGAGATGAATTCCTGACCGGTCAGATCGGTATTGTAATCGCCGAAGAGTCCGTATGTCTGGTTCTTTTCCAGTTTGATATAAAGATTGCGGTTCGTCTGGATATCGTAGAACAGCATACTGTTATCGCCGTAGATGGAATAGAGATAATCAGGATCCAGTTCGCGGAAGTATTTCGCTCTGTTCTTCCTGTCCGAATCGAACGACGCCGTGAGCAGATAATCATTGTAGACCGTTCCTCGTGCATAGAATGCGAGACGTCCGTCTGTCTGCAGTCCGTCAGGGAACGCCCGGTCATCGATCAGCTGAGAGCGGTTCCCTTTCGCAGTGTACGATCCTGCGGTTCCGTTCGCCAGTCCGACGAGTGTGAACGGTTCTTTCGGAGTGTTCAGATTGATCTCGTGTTCCGTCACCGCTTCGCCGACCTGCACGGAGACCTTCGCAACGCCCGCGCTGTAACCGGACTGATATTGGAAGTTCGCAACACCGTCCACCACCTGCACCTGAACACCGCGCGATGTGGAGTCCGCATCATCCGTGACGATCTTTCCGCTGTCCGCGCCGACGGTAACGTAGACACCTTCCGGAATGAGATATCCCCATTGATCGAAGACCTTCGCTGTTCCGCGTGCGACGGACG
>JBMOHT010000327.1:0-2771 GCA_049317705.1 Bacteroidota bacterium
GATGCTCGTAAAATAAAAATACGAGTGCTTTAAGAAACAGCAAAGGCATCGCATTTCTGCGATGCCTTTTTATTTTTTGTAGGACACCCTTTTAGAGTGTCCTATATTTTTTATCCGTACCAATCAATTTTTTTCGCTCTTTCCGCCGACATTCGTCGGGGCAGGCGAGTTCTTTACAGACACCTTAAAAAGGTGTCCTACATATTCTTATCCGTACCGATCCTCTTTTTCCGTCTGATCCCTGCCCGACTTCGTCGTTCAGGTCCGAAGGACTCCTTCGGAGCGGGCGTGTTCTATTGCTAACGCTCATTCCGTTTCGTATAGCGGTATATATCCATTTTCTTTCACCGTCTTCTGTCCTTCGCGTCCCGTCACCCAGTCCACGAATTTCTTCACTTCACCTTCCGGCGGTTTCACGGTATAAAAATAAAGATATCGTGAGATGGGATATCGTCCTTGGCGTACGTTCGTCAATGTCGGCTCCACACCGTTCACGGATAATGATCTGACTCCGTGCGCATACGCATTGGTGCTGTATCCGACTGCGGATGAATCCGCCGCAACCGCATTGATCATCGCCTGCGCACCGGGAACAGGCAAGGAAAAAGATGAATACTCTCCGCCGAGCAGGACATGTTCCTCAAAATAGAGATAGGTCCCGGAATTTGATTCTCGGCGATAGACGGTGATCGGCATCGTTCGTCCGCCCAACTCGTTCCAGTTCGTGATTGTGCCCGCAAATATCCCTTTCACGTTCTGTTCGGTGAGATTCTTCACAGGATTTGAAGGATGAACAACAATGCTCAACGCATCTTTCGCGCATAATATCGAGACTCCGACGGACCGGTATCGTTCAGCCAGCTGCCGGACCTCCTCCGGCGAAAGAGGACGTGAACTTGAACAGATCTCGCTGTTGCCGTTGATCAGCTCCTGAACTCCCGCTCCGCTGCCCCCGCCATCCGCAGTGATCGCGGTCGCAGGATGTTCCTGCATATATCGTTCAGCAAGCCGCTGTACAAGCAGCAGCATCGAATCCGATCCTTTAATGCGTATCACCGAGGAGCTGTTCTTTGCTGTAGGACCAAGCGCAGCACAGCCGATAAATGATATCACACACACGATGAATAGGAGAGAGCGTTTCATTTTTTCTCCGAGGCGGAACGAAGTCGGGCGGAGAGGAACGGGGAATGCGGATTCCACGACGGTTTGTCTGAACCGTTCGCCAGATCCTGTGCGAAATGCAAGATCACAGAGGTGTGTTGTTCCGCGGCGTTCATATTCAATTTCTGAGACAGATCATCGAACGGTGTGTGATACCGTTCCTCGGTCCACGCAGTGTACCGCTGAAGTCCCTGTTCGAATGTCGATGTTTCGTACTGCAGTCCTTCTGCTATGAGAATGGACGGGATACCGGCCTGCGCAAATATGAATTGATCCGAATTCCTGAACTGATCCTGTCGGAAGACATCCTGCGGTATCTCATCGACCGCAAGATCCATGGATCGAACACTTTCTTTCAGTGATCTCCCCAGAGATGATAATTCCGCACCGACGCCGATGACGGACCTCGTCCGTTCGAACAAAGAGATCCCATCGATATTGATATTGGCGATCGTTCTGTAGAGAGGAACTACCGGATTCAAACAGTAATACTGAGAACCGATGAATCCACGTTCTTCTCCTGTCAGGAATATGAACAGAACAGAGCGCTTGGGACGATGTTCGGGAAGGGAAAATACCCGCGCGATCTCCAGCAGTGCAGCAACTCCCGATGCGTTGTCGAACACTCCATTATAGATGGAATCACCCTCCACAGGAATGCCGATACCGAGATGGTCGTAGTGTGCGGTGAGAAGCAGATAGGAATCCTTCAGCGCGGGATCACTTCCTTCGACATATCCGATGATGTTCGATGACAGGAACTCCCGTTCGCGGAATTTCCCGTGAAAACTTCCTCTCAATACCAGCGGAAAACTCTTAATGGAATGTGTCTTCTCCATCGCCGTGATCTCGTCGAATGAATACGGCGCATCGGTGAAGAGGAACGGAACAAGTTTCGGATTCAGAAGGATATTCAGATTTTCGGACGGTGCGGAGAGTTGCCGCACTTCTTCAAAACGGAAGTGGCGCTGCTGCTCGTACCAGTCATCGAATGATCTGTCCAGTGTATTCGGGATGAGAATGCTCCCGCGCGCTCCCCGCGCCAGAGCGGTCTTTTGTTTCTCCACGAATGATGAATGAACAGTTGAGTGTTCGCCGTCGAAATACGAATCATTTGAGGATGCGGGCTCACCGGAAAGGAAGACCACGATCGCATTCCGGACGTCGATATTCTGATAATCGTTATAATCGAATTCGGGCGCTATGATGCCGTATCCGACGAAGATCATCTTCACCGGCAAAGGAGTGAAGGTTTGTGCGCCGGCGGAAAAAAGAACGTAATCCTCCTGGATGCGGAGTGTGTAAGAATCTTTCGGTGCATAAAGCGTGAATTCCGTTCCTTCATCCGGCGTACTGCCGTGAAGCGGAAATAATTGTTCGTAACCCTTCAGTACAGGGTATGGACTGATGCCGTTCGTTCGAAGCGCCCGCGTGACGTATGCTGCGGCTTTCTCGCATCCGGTGGTTCCCGTTCCGCGTCCTTCAAGCGAGTCTGCGCCAAGCACAGCGATGTGCGCGCGAAGCGCATCCGGTTGGATACGGTATTGCTCCGGCTCCGCCGTCTGTCCATTCAACCTGATAACGGTGAAGAGGATCAGAAGAGCGAGCAC
>JBMOHT010000328.1:0-2770 GCA_049317705.1 Bacteroidota bacterium
CACCTCTCTTCCCTCTCGGTATCTCAATGGGGCAAGATCGTGGACCGATATCTCTCACATGAGCAGCATACTGCATTCGGTATCCTTGATGCCTGCACCCAGGTCTTCTGGCATAACGAGAAGCAGACGTACACAGATATCCGCAACAACAGTCTTTCCACAGATGGAATGATATCATACGCACAACAACTCTCAAAGAACTAAAGGAGGATCTATGTCAAAACCAAACCCGTACTACAGTAATGAAAAGGAACGAGAGGAACTCAATAGGATGAGCCTCTCTTTTGCTTTCAATGAAATCGAGGAACATCCCAAGACGGTAATTTTGATCGCTGGGAAGGAAGGATCAGGTAAGACTCACCTCGCCTGCACAATGTCTGAGAAGGGACCTGTGTATCTCATCGATACAGAATACCGGGCGCAGATCGTAACAAGGAAGTTCAAGAACGTGAAGTTCGCAACCGTAAAGAACTACAAAGAACTCGTCGTTGCCGTGAAGCATATCCTCACAACGCAGCCTCCCGGAACTATCGTCATCGATTCAATATCTGACCTTCAGACGTTTGCTGAGATCGAATATCTGGACCGCACCAAGAAGGAAGCTGTGTATCCGATCTTCAACTGGGGTGATGTGTATGCTCTCTGCAATGCGATAATCGATGATATCAAGTTCTCCGGGAAGTTCAATCTCGTTCTCACTGCAAGGGTGAAGGAGGAATACATCGGAGACAAGCCAACCGGCAAGATGCTGCCAAGGGTGTATTTATCCGTGCCTTATAAGTCGGATATCGTTCTGCAGTTCAGTAATGATTCCAAGTCATTGTCTCTTAATAAGAATGGATATACAGGCAACCTCGATGTTCCTATAAAAAAGGGACAGAGTCTTCCATCAATACTTGACGTCGTGAACAATTGCGTCATTCTTCCACAAGAAATAGCTCCACCAACTAACATCATTTCATCACAGCAGCCGGTCCGTAAGGTAACGACCCTTCGGAAGGTTGTATAATCTAAAGGAGTAACATTATGACACTCTCCATGAACCAACCCTACAGCAAACCTTTCTTCGGTAAAGGTGTATTCGTGAATGAAGCATCCATCTATGCCATTGAGGATGTCTCAGGGACCACTCCTCACCCGCTTACCAATCCGGTTGACATCGGTGTAAGACTGACACTGGATATCGGTCGGGACTTCCAACCTGAGATGCTGATCGCTGGCAACTTCAAGAAGAATGAGATCGGTGAGATCATCGGATGGGGTTCGGCTTTCCCCGTACAGGAATTCTTCTCCAAGCTCGGTTACAAAGGGACTCTCAATCCCGATAACACCATCCCGGAAGAAGCACTGGAAGAAGTGCTTGAAAAGAAGTTCTTACGGTTGTCATATGTAAGCGGCTCCAAGAACAACGGTAAAGCCCATTACAGCGACTGGAACATCGTTACTTCCATTGACGATGGTGCTGAGTCCCTCGCAAAGAGGTTCCATTCATCGGTAGCGAAAGGATACCCGAAGAACTACCGACCTGATGCACTTGATGATCAACCGGTTGCGAACCATGCCACAGAGAGTGAATCTGTGGAAGAAGGAAATGTTTTCTAACCTAACGGTACTCCTCCGTGCATCCCGTACGGAGGAGTATTCATATCCATCAATGAAAGGAAGCCCTATGAACCACTCAGCACACCGTATAGACCTCGCTGAAGAAGAATTAAGCCATCTACAGCTTATCTCCTTCCCTATTTCGAAGAATATCGAACAGCAGGAGACGATTTTTCAACCGGATGCGGACGTATCACCCAAGAACTTTCAGGATGTTACCAACATGATCGAGGCTGTATGTCACCTGGAAGACCAAATCGAGATGTATGATACGCAATCGGTAGAAGCTGTATCGTTCTTCAAATCGAAGAGCAATACCGCACAGCTCCGTATTGATCAGCTCAAGTCCTACATCAAGTCCTTTCTGGACCAGAAGGTTCTGAAGAACATCCAGACCGTCCGAGGAACAGCATATATCCGCAAGATGAATGTGAAATCTTGGGGCGATACTGATGCCCTCCTCGCATGGACACAGGCGAATGCACCGCAAGCGGTCCGTGTGAAATATGAGCCCGATAAGAAGCTCCTATCAGAGCATATGAAGAAGACTGGCGAATGTCCCGATCAGTATAGCGAACAACCTGAGGACCGACTGTATATCAAACGTTAGCACAACCCTTCTCTTCAACCTTCCGAATAACCTCGCAGTATCATCAAAGACCATGTCTTCATAGGCATGGTCTTCTTTTTCTTCGGTGAGTGTGGGCTACATTATATTGTATATCTATTCTTCATAAAGACCCCCGGGGGGAGCATCTATTGCCTTGAAAAAAGGACCTTTGAAGTTGCGTCTTACATTTGCGCCATTTTTTGCGAAGGTATGAGGGAGAATAAATATGTAGAAAAAGAAAAGAAAATCGTTCCGGTACTTCGAGTAGAACGGGACCTACGCTATACTCTCTTTCGTAGAAGTATATTTAGAAAAGAATGGTGAAGTGTTCCTGGGAAGAATTAGAGCGAGCGTCAAGCGAAGCGTTGAAGCATCGTTCCGGAATATCATAAGGAACTACATAAGTTCAGTCGAAGATGAAGATAAAAAGGAGTATGAATGATTTGAAGAAGAATTTATGATGAGCCTGACCATGTTAGAGCACCCGCCAAGGGTGCGTTTGGTCATCCTCTATGTACTTCCGTAGGGAAAGACGAAGCGGAATGACGAATCATCTTT
>JBMOHT010000329.1:0-2746 GCA_049317705.1 Bacteroidota bacterium
ATCTTCATCTGAAGAATGTTCCTCCTTTTGGATTCACTTCGTTCAAAGTCGTTCCGGGAAAGAACCGTTCAAAAAAGAAACCGACGGTCATTGCGAAAGTGAAGAACAAACTGCCGTTCCTGGAAAATGATCTCCTCTCGGTAAAGATCAATGCAAACGGAACGCTTTCGATCACGGATAAAAAGAATAAGTCATCATTCAAAGAGGTGGGATATTTCTTTGACGAGGGCGAAGCAGGACATGCATGGGTCCATACTCCTGTCGGTCCCTTTGCAGATACATTGAAGTCGAAAGCAAAGATATCGCTGATAGAGAACGGTCCGCTCACTGCCGTGGTGAGCATCAAGCATACCATGAAACTTCCGGCGGACCTGAAAGAACGGGCGAAGAGACCGAAACGGTTCGGCATCGTGGAGATAGAACTTCTCGTAACAATGAACAAAGACTCCCGACGTGTCGACCTGAAAGTGAATGTAAACAATACCGTTGAAAGTCATCGACTCAGAATGATGTTCCCCACATCACTGAAAGCGGAATTCTCGTACGGTGAAGGACAGTTCGATGTGGTGAAACGAACACTCGACCGTCCGGACACGAAGGATTGGATCGAACAGCCGATGTACGATTTTCCGATGCATCATTTCGTGGATATCACGGACGGGAAACGCGGAGCCGCGGTTCTGGTGAACGGATTGAAGGAATATGAAGTGCTGAATGATAAGAAGAAGACCCTCGCAGTTACGCTGTTCCGTTCGTTCGAATTCATCATTGCACCAAGTTCCCGTCAGGATTATACGTATCAAAAAGGTTCACAATGTCTCGGCTGGCAGTCGTTTGAACTCTCGTTCTATCCTCACAATGGGGATTGGAACAAAGGAAACGTTTATCACGAAGCATTTGATTTCAATAACGCACTAAGATTGGTCCAGACCGGCAGAACTGACGGCGAACTACCTTCCTCTGCTTCGTTCATCACCATCGAACCGAAACAGCTGATGTTCAGCGCCGTGAAACGTCCTGAGAACGCAGAGAAAGACCAATACGTGTTGCGGCTCTATAATCCTACTGAAACGGATATTTCCGGAACGATCTCCACTCTGCTTCCGATCGCTGATGCATCACTTCTCACGTTGGAAGAAAAAGTTGTCTCAAGTATTTCGCTGAAGGATAAGAGATCTGTTCCTGTCCATGTCGGACCGAAAAAGATCATCACGATCCTTTTACAATTTTCCACGAAATGATTACATATTCATAATTCTACATTCAGCATTCATTATTATTAATTATATCTACATCACTCATCTATGATCAACAATAAATACGGTTACTTCACCGAAGACCACAGAGAATTCGTCATCACCGATCCCCGCACTCCACGTCCCTGGTTCAATTATATGTGGAATGAACATTACGGCGGACTCATTTCGCATACCGGCGGCGGTTTCAGCTTTTTGGATTGTCCCCGCGACAACCGCATCACACGCATGCGCTACAATTGCCTTCCGTGGGATCGGCCCGGCCGATATGTGATGGTGAAAGATACAGCGACAGGAAAATACTGGTCCTTAAGCTGGGCACCGACGATCGATCTGAAGTATGACCGATATGAATGCCGTCATGGACAGGGTTATACGAAGATTACCACCGAGATCAATGGGATCCGCGGCGAGATCACCTACTTCGTC
Source organism: Bacteroidota bacterium (assembly GCA_049317705.1). Lineage (GTDB taxonomy): Bacteria > Bacteroidota > Ignavibacteria > UBA10030 > UBA8401 > UBA8401. The sequence goes on from JBMOHT010000329.1 coordinate 1,686, forward strand.
GGAAAGGATGTGAATGCCGAATTCTGGTCCGTCCGTCTGACCGATCTGACCGGCACGAAACGGTCCTTGGAGGTCTACTCCTTCACCGAACTGATGATGGGCAATGCGTTGAACGACATCATCAATCAACCGAACGATAAGCACTTCACCGATATCAAATTCGACAAGGAGCATCAGACACTCGTTTCAACCCGCCGGTATTGGGTGCTGAACAAGAAAGTATCCGTCGTCCAGCCGAATATCGATTGGAAATATAAACTCTATTTCACGAACACGCTTCCGGTAACGGGCTTCGACGGAAGTCTGGACAAATTCATCGGCCGCTGGCGATCGGAAGCGAATCCAGTTTCCATCGAAACGAGTACGATGAACAATACCGAGATCACTGCCGGTGATCCTGTTGCAGCGCTCCAATCCAAACTGGAATTGGCGCCGAATGCCTCCGCCGATTTCGCGACCATTCTCGCTATCATTCCGAAGGAACAGGAGAATCCGTTCGATTTCATCAAATGGAATGAGTTGAAATCGATCGACACTATCCATGCAAAATTGAACGATGTGAAGAAGTATTGGGATGCATATCTCGGTCATGTAAAAGTGGAAACACCGGACGAAAAAGTGAACGCAATGCTGAATGTGTGGAATCAGTATCAGGCCGCGGTCACGTTCGATATGGCACGAAATTCCGGCTATTATCATGGCGGACTCCTTTTCGGTACCGGTATCCGCGATCAGTTCCAGGATATCATCGGAATGGTGATAGCACAGCCGCAGCGTGTTCGTGCACGCCTGCTGAATGCACTCCGGTTCCAATTCAAGAACGGTTCAACGCTGCATAATTTCTTTAAGATGACCGACAGCGGTGAGAAGACGAATCACTCCGACACTCCTCTGTGGATCCCGTTCGGTCTTGTGGAATATCTGAATGAGACAGCCGATTACTCAATCCTCGATGAAGAGGTGCGATACTATGATGAAGGTTCCGGCACGGTCTACGAACATCTCGTGAAGGCATTGGATTTTGCGATCTCTGCCACGACCGAACGCGGACTGCCGAAGAT
>JBMOHT010000330.1:0-2729 GCA_049317705.1 Bacteroidota bacterium
TAAAGGATACAGTTCCTGGCGTTGCTGTTCCGCTGGTGAATGCTGATGCAGTTGACGTCGTGCCCGGACCGAATGGAATCGCGGAAGGAACCCACGCCGAATTCACATTCATGTCGGTCAATTGCGCATTGAATCCGTTCACCACATCACGCGCATTCGCTGATCCTGTCCCATCCGAAAATTGCCAGTACGCAGCCAAACCGGAGGGGAGGGATGAGAAAGAGTTGTGGATATTATTCCGAATTTCGGATGCGGTGCGTTCAACATTCCATATCCGTACTTCATCCAATGAACCGGTCAGGAAACCGACATATCCAAATTCGTTTGCGTATCTGGCTCCGATAGTCAACGGAGTAGAGTTGCTGATATCTGCAACACCATCGGTCGTTTCCTGTTTGTCAAGCGTACCGTCAATATAATACCTGACTGTGATGCCGTTTCTCGACAAAGCAACGTGGTGCCAATTTCCGTCATTGACTGCCGTGTTCGTTGAACCGGCATAATAATGTGTCCCTGCTCCATCTTCATCCAATTCAGCACCAATTTTTCCGTCAACGCCAATGGAGAAGACAAAAAAACTGCCATGGCCGCCATCGTACCGCTTACCGACAAGAACACCCCCCGATGTTGATGTCGTTTTGATCCACGCTTCAATCGTGAAGTTACCTGTCCCAAAATTTCCCACGGTATTGGATGATTCAAGATAATCATCGGATCCGTCCAACGTTATCGCAGTCCCTGCTGTTTGATCGAACACATGTGCATTGAACGTCACCGGACTTCCGGTCAAACTTCCCGACGAAGCGGTGACCTGATAATTTCCCGGTTTGTTTCCTGTCGTCAATGTACTGAGTCCATTCCCGCTCCCGTTCGTTGATGCATTGGAAGCGCTTAATGACTGACCCGTTGCGCCGTAGGGTGTTCCGGTGATCGCAAAAGTTATACTCTCGCCGAGGACAGGATCTCCGTCACCATCGGTCACGTGAGCAGCGAATGGAATTGCAAGAGCTGAATTCGTCGGGCCGGCTTGATAATTTCCGCCGGCAATGGAGAGTGTTGTTGCCGTTCCTGATTCCATACCAATCGCAAACTCGGAGAACGATGTCAGTCCTGACCGGTATGCACGCGTAACGGGACCGGACTCTGTCGTTGCAAGAGTATGCGTTCCTTCAGCAGTCCATGCAGAACTGCTGTTCGTCCGTTTAACGACATGGAGTTTTGAAAGATTGTTGAAGGTCGTTCCGGAGACATCGAACTTCACATCATATGTTCCTCCGCTCAGTCCGTCACCTGAAGTCAAACTCCAATACCCAAGTGCGTTTGGATATGCCAAAGTTGCGCTGCCGTCGGTCACAGGAAAACCGTTCGAACCCGGATCGCTGCTGCTGAATGATCCCGTAATCGTCCCTCCTGTTGTCGGAGCGGAAGTGAAACTGAGTGCGGCGACCCCTGCATTGGAATTTACAGCAAAGGGAAATTGAACATCACTCACCGTTGCCGCGTCAAACCATCGTTTGAATGATCCGGAAATTGAACCGCCGGCATTCATCAACACACCGACATTGGACGTGCTGCTCCCAAGTGTTAACATATTTGCGCCGGTAGAAATGACAGCACTTCCAAGGAAGAGTGTATCATTGATCTGCGAGTTGCCGTTCAATGTCAACGCTGAAACACCGGCAATCAGATTGGCTGCAGTCATGTGCAGTGTGTACGAACTCCCGGCACCGAAGACCGACATTGCACCTGCCGTGACTGAGACCCCGGAGTTCTGAAGCACCGTTCCATCCGTGGCAATATCGAGACCATTGCTTCCGACAGAAAGATTCCCGTTGATGTTGATGGAACCTGTACCGGAGAGAATTTCCAGGGAATCATTGAATGTATATCCGTTCACGGTCATTGTTCCCGTTCCGTCGCTGCGTCCAATAGTGATCTTGTGAAATCCGTTCTGGATGACACCGAGATCAGAGGTGGAAAGATTGAATGCACCGGTGCCGCCGGCTATTCCGATCGTTGTGGCGGCGTTGAGCGGTGCAAGAGTGAAATGTCCCGTTCCCTGAATTGAGTATGGTGAAAGATTCAGATGATCGGAATTGGCTGCCGTCACTTTAATGACCAGTTCCCCTGCGAAATTCGAACCGCCGATAAGACTGCCGCCGTACCCGTCAAAACCGTTCTGCGTTCCTGTACCGGTTGCAGAGATGATGAGGGAATCGCCATAGTTACCAATGATACCCCCGCCTCCGCCGCCGGCGCGGTACATTCCGAACGCACTGGCACTTCCGTTGCCGACTGCTGTAATTTCCAGTGTCCCCGAATCCGCCTGAACGGTAGTACCGCTGTTACAGTACAATCCGTAACCCGAATATCCCGCGGTCGTTTTGATCCGCACATCACCGATCCCCGATGAATAGATCAACGCTCCGCTTCCCATGTTGATGCCGTGATTGGAACCGCCGGAATTTCCTGCGCCAAAAGCATTGACCGACAGATTCCCCCGCTGTGTCTGGATCGATGTCGAACCATTATTCATATTGATGCCGTAGTTCGATGATCCAACCGAAGCACCGGTTGCAGTGATGGTCAGATTTCCTGAACCCATCGTTTTAATGTCCGCTCCAAATAACAGCAGGATACCATTGCCGCCGGTACCGCTTCCGATCGCGTCAGCAGTGATAATGACATCACCTCCACCTTCAATGGAAGCATTGTCTCCATTCATATAA
>JBMOHT010000331.1:0-2721 GCA_049317705.1 Bacteroidota bacterium
AGTAATACTTTTCGCTGACCTCCCGCCACTGTCGGTGTCTCAGCCTCACCGAACATCTCCTGTAACCGCACGGCAAGCACCGGCTGATCTCCAGAATAGTCCAACGCAATGGATGATCCTGTCGGCACTGTATGATGTGTCGGCACCAATCGTTCAAGTTCCTTCAACTGCTGATAGGTGAAGTGAGAATGGATCACATCGAGCATGGAAAGTTTACTTAATTGACTCATTCTAGTAATCCCGTCCAAAAACGGTGCAAGCCATTCATCCAGTGTTGTAAGAAGATGTGCATCCGAAAGATCAGGCCAGTCCGGTACGAGCTGCTGTTTGCGCAACCACTCGCTTCTCAGACGAAACGCTTCGGATTCTTTACTCCACGGCAGGACGGAAAGTCCTTTTCCTTTCACTGCGGCGAGCATCATTTCTTTCGCATCATCCGGTTCCGGTGCATGGTTCCTCTCAGCGACCTCCAGAGAACCGAACCGTGAAACGCTTCTGGATGAGACCGATTCATTCTTATCATCCCAAAGGAATTCTTTCTTTACTTCGATCCGGTCCGAAAAATGTTCAAGGAGTTCTTCCTTCGTCAACGGTTCAGCGAGAAATATTTTAATATCACTGCCTGCACCGTCCACTTCACCCACGGCAAGATATTCATGATTGGAGAGGGCGCTTCCCTTCGGCAGTGTCGCGACCATGTTGCCGGCAAGTTGATACCGCTCCCCTGACCTTCGTTTACCGATGCGATCCGGATATGCGAATGCCAACAGGAGTCCGAGTTTCTCTAGTCTCAGTTCAGATCTTTTTTGAGGAATGTCGAGCATCTTCCGCAATCGATCCGTCTGTTCGCGTATCCTTTTCGGAATATTCGATGAAGAGTGATGTCCGAATATTCTGCTGAATCTCGAATGCAGATCAATATCCGATTCACCTTTTCCGCGGAGTGCATCCCGGTCATCCAGCAATGCAGCAAGTTCACAGGCAACATCGCCGATGGAATTCTCTTTCCCCTTCAGAAGCATATGGGCAACTCTGGGATGGACCGGTAATGATGCTATCATTCTGCCGTGATTCGTCAGCGCACCGGCGTTATCCAGCGCACCGAGATAGCGGAGCAATTCGCGCGCTTGAGTAAGATGAACAGCGGGCGGAGCATCAAGGAATTTCATACTCTTCGCTTCACCGTCCCCCCACAGCGCTAGTTCCATCGCGAATGGAGCAAGATCGGAGGAAACAATTTCGGGCTGCGAGAACAAAGGAAGATTTACATGCTGATGTTCCGGCCAGAGACGATAGCAGAACCCTTCATATTGTCTGCCGGCACGTCCTTTTCGCTGTTCGGCGGATGCCTGTGAAACAGGAACAGTCACGAGACCGGTCATTCCACGCCGCGGATCGAACACTGCAGTTCGGGAAAGTCCCGAGTCGATCACCACTCGCACACCGTCGATCGTCAGACTCGTCTCTGCAATATTCGTTGTGAGGATCACTTTCCTGGTGCCGGCCGGTGCAGAGCGGAGTGCGCTTCTCTGCTGGTCCGATGATGCTTCACCGAACAGAAGATGAATGTGAACGGATGACGGAAGTTCTTTCTGTAATAAAAGTGATTCTGTTTTTATGATCTCACGCTGTCCCGGCAGGAAAACAAGAATATCCCCCTCATCATCTTTCAGTGAGCGGGAGACAGCATTCGCAGCAGCGGTTTCGACAGGACCGGTATTCATCTGCGGCAGATATTTCACTTGAACAGGGAATGTTCTTCCTTTGCTGGAGATGACAGGAGCATCATTCATTAATCTGGAGACAGCGGCACTGTCGATCGTGGCAGACATGACGATGATCTTCAGATCGGGGCGCAGATGCTGTTGAACATCCAGTGCGAGCGCAAGACCCAGGTCCGCGTGGATACTTCGCTCATGGAATTCATCGAAGATGAGCAGTCCGATCCCCGCGAGCGATGCATCATGCTGCAGCATTCTCGTCAGGATCCCTTCTGTTACAACTTCAAGCTTGGTATTCTTTCCCGTAACACTTTCACCGCGGATGCGGTACCCGATCGTTTCACCCGCACGTTCGCCCCGCTGTTCCGCCATATATTCAGCGGAACGGATCGCGGCGATCCTTCTCGGTTCAAGCATGATGATCTTTTGGGAATTGAGCCACGGTTCCTGAAGCAGAGAGACCGGGACGACCGTCGTTTTTCCGGCTCCCGGTTCTGCGGTGAGGATAACATTGTTGGATGTAAGGAGTGCTGAACGAAGTTCCGGCAGGATATGTTCAATAGGAAGGTTCGTCACTTATTTTACCGCATATTTCATTTGCACAAGCTTTTCTTTTACCCGAGCGATCTGTTCACCCTGGATCTCGATATTTCCGTCCTTTACCGTTCCTCCTGCTCCGCAATAATTCTTCAATGCTCGGGCGATATCCTCCATTGTGTCGGGATTATGCTGAAGTCCTGAAACGATCGTGACCGATTTCCCTTTTCGTCCGTTCCGGTCGATATACACACGAACGGACCGTCCTTTACCGTCATGCCCCTTCGGTTGCTTCGGTGCGGATTGCTCAAGTTTTTTCTTCTCTTCATCCGACAATAATTGAGAAAGATCGGACAGTGATTGTAATTTCATTGATCGTGTTTACCCATTAGTTATTGATTTCAAGATACCAAAAAAACAATTCCCGCACACGGCGGGAACTGCTGAACGATTTAAATAAAGA
>JBMOHT010000332.1:0-2719 GCA_049317705.1 Bacteroidota bacterium
TCGATCGCATGGTCTTTCATTCCTTGCGCAACGACCGCACTCTCCACCAGGTCCTCGCGATGAGTGACGAAGAGTCTCCCTTTGCTGTTCGCATTCACTAGATGACCCGAGCGGCCCACGCGCTGGAGTCCCCGCGCAATTCCTTTCGGGGATTGGATCTGCACAACAAGATCCACTGTGCCGATATCAATACCTAGCTCGAGCGCGGATGTCGTAATGAGCACTCGCAGTTTGCCGAGTTTCAGATCGGTCTCGAGCTGTTCACGCACCGTGCGGGACATAGAGCCGTGATATGCGAACACCTGAATATCGGACGTGCGGTCCGCGGGAGCTTTCTGCTGGATGGGAAATTGTTTTTTGCTGTAGAACGGGACCGCATAATTATTGGTCGTGTCCTCTTCGCCTTCAAGGATGTCGTTCAGTTTTGCGGCGACCCGTTCAGCGAGTCTGCGGTTGTTCACGAAGATGAGTGTCGTCCGGTGTTCGCGGATCAGCTGGATCAACTGCGGGAAGATGAGGGACCAGATGCTGTCCATCGGCATTTCCGCAAAATCCCGCGCAGCACAGATCACTTTCAGATCGACATTTTTTTTGTATCCCGCATCGATGATGTTCACGGGACGCGGAGTAAGTCTGTGTTCTTTCCATTCCATTCCGCCGAGGAACTGCGCCACCGATTCCAGCGGCCGCTGTGTTGCAGAGAGTCCGATGCGGACGAACGAATTTACTTCTGTTCCATTTTCACTCCGCGCATGTGCAACAAGATGTTCAAGCCGCTCCAGCGACAACGATAGATGGACGCCCCGTTTTGTATTGCTGATGGAATGGATCTCATCCACGATCACATACTGCACGGTGTGGAACAACGCGCGCGACTTTTCCGATGAGAGCATTAGGAACAACGACTCGGGCGTGGTGATGAGAATGTCCGGCGGATTCCTCAGCATCCTCGCGCGTTCGGTCTGTGTGGTGTCGCCGGTCCTCACCGCGCTGCGGATCTCTTCCATCGGAATTCCCTGCGATTCCGCTTCGGTGAGGATGCCGTTGAGCGGCACTTCAAGATTCCTGTGAATATCGTTGTTGAGAGCTTTCAGCGGGGAGACGTAGAGGACTCGGATCCCTTTGCGCTCGTCATTCCGGCGGACGCCGGAATCCAGTGCGGGAACTCTTGATTTGCTGTGAAGTTTTTTGCTCTTCTTTTTCGTTGCTTCAATGCCCATCGCAGGGAATTGGAATGATGCGATATTTTCTTCCACCAGATGATTGATACACCACAAGAACGCCGCGAGCGTTTTACCTGAACCGGTCGGCGCGACGATGAGCGTGTTATTCCGTTCAGAAATTGAAGGCCATCCCTGCAATTGCGGAGGGGAGGGCTGTCCGAACGAGCGCGTGAACCACGTTCTGACCACGGGATGAAATTTCTGAAGGATATCGCCTGAAGTTGTCATGAATGTCATCAATGTAATGAAATTTGAGAGGAAGATGAAAAACAGAAGACGACAAATCTGCTTTTCAAGTGCCAATTCTCAAAAACATCCTAATCCTATAAGCTTCCTTCCCCCAACCGGGTCCCTTCAGGAGGTGCGTGCCGCACCTTGTTCATCCTGAGCAAACCCCTAATTTCTTGGTTGGTGCGCCGAAGGATCCATGATTGTGCGGCACTTGCTCAGGACGAACAATCTTCTGCAATAGTGTCATTTTGAATATCCCTAATCCTTCGACGCGGCATCTGTAAAAATGACGGCCTTGCTCAGGATGACCTTCTATTTTTGTTTTTTCCTCTTTGTGATTCTTAGTGTCCTCTGTGTCTCAGTGGTGTTTTTTCTGATTGAATCATGTTATACCAATTCCAAAATTGATTTTCACTGAAACAATCGCTATACTTTGTTGCAAATTTTATCATTTAGGGGACTTTTCAATTCCATGGCGAAATCCATCCGCATACTATTAATAGAGAACAAACCGGAAAGCGTAGAGCTTTTTACCAAGGAAATGCGGAAATCCGGCCTGGAACACGAACTTCGCCAGTTATCTTCTTTCGACCTTATCCCTGAAGTCCTCGAAGAATTCTCCCCCGAGATCATCATTTTCGACTATACCATCGCAGAACTGAAACCCTCCGACACCATCGGCATCCTGAAGAATATGATCGCAACAACGCCGCTGATCATCTATTCCGACATGCTGGATGAAGAAGTGGTCGTGGAGTGCATGCGTTCCGGTGCGACGGATTACGTTTTCAAACAGCATTCGGCCCGGCTCGGTGCCGCCATCGAAAGTGCCATCGACAAACGCCGCGTGCAGGAAGAACTTCGCCTCAGCAAAGAACGTTTCAATACGCTCGCAAAAGTTTCCACCGTCGGAATCTTTCTTGCATCAGAGGACGGTTTCTATCTGTATGTGAACGAACGGTGGAGCGATATTACCGGACTTACGTACGACCTCGCATTCGGCGACGGATTTCTGAATGCCGTTCACTCACATGACCGTAAGCGCGTCCGTACGGAATGGCACCGCTGTGTGCGCGAACAGACCCCGTTCCAATCCGAATACCGCATCTTCCGCGAACATGATAAGACCGAACTCTGGGTGATGGGTCAAGCACTGCCGGAGATCAATGCGAACGGAACTCTCGCAGGTTTCGTCGGCACCATTACGGACATCACCGAACGGATGCACGCCGAGATCGAGATCGACAGTTCCAGAAAACAACTGC
>JBMOHT010000333.1:0-2687 GCA_049317705.1 Bacteroidota bacterium
CCCGATCCGTACTACAGCGGTCCCGAAGGATTCGAACACGTGCTGGATATTCTGGAGGATGCCTGTGCCGGTCTCTTGAAGGATCTACATTCAACCTGACCGTCATCTTGAAGATGCCGGTCAGGTTCAGCAAAAACCCATCATCACATGAACGCGAACAAACATGTCGTCACACGTATTCAAACATTGTTGAATACAAACGTCCTCTCGCTCACTCCGCTCAGCGGCGGCTCCATCGCATCTGCATACCGCGCAGAGTTAACAGACGGCAGTTCGGTCTTCATCAAAACAACACCGCAGCATCCCGACATGTTCCGTAAAGAAGCGAACGGACTGAATGAACTCCGACGGGCGAATGCCATCAGGATTCCCGAAGTACTCACCGCAACGGATGAGATCCTGATCCTGGAATACCTTCCCGTCAAAACTCCGGACCGCCGCAACCGTTTCTTTGAACTATTGGGAAGACAACTGGCAGGTCTCCACCGCACGAGGTCGGACAAGTTTGGATTCACTGAAGATAATTATATCGGATCGACCGTGCAGAAGAATCTTCCGTACATTTCGTCGTGGAAAGAATTTTTTCTCGTGAACAGAATGGAATTCCAATTCCATCTCGCGGAATCGAATGGCTATTGCGATGCGGAACTCCGCACACTATTCAAGCGAATGGAATCGCAGATCGATACACTCATCGCCGATGACGGTGAACCGCCGGCAACGCTGCACGGCGATCTGTGGAGCGGAAACTTCTTATGCCTGGAGAATGATACACCTGCACTGATCGATCCTGCGGTCTATTATGGACACCGGGAAATGGATCTGGCAATGACGATGCTGTTCGGGGGATTTGACGGAACGTTCTATGCGTCATATGACGACACATATCCGCTGAAGGATGACTGGAAGAGACGATGCGAACTGTACAAGCTCTATCATCTCTTCAATCATCTGAATCTGTTCGGGGAATCATACTATCCGCAGCTCACGTCCGTTATGAACGGTCTGCTGCGGTAGCTGCGGTTAGAATTTGAATTTCGGTTTCGGGATCTTGATCTGCGGAGCACTGATCTCCGGCAGCGGAAGTTCACCGGAAATATCCAACGGCATTTCAATGGTGATCATTTTAAGGTCCACAATAAAGACTGTCTTCACTGTGAAGGATGCGGTCTTCTTTCCTCCCAGCACGGCTTTGGTAAGATTCTCAGCGGTCCTAAAGAACGAGGAGTACTGGACCTCTACGGGAACCGTGAATTCCGTTGTTGAATCAGCAATAAAATTGAATTTCAATCCGTCCCCCGATACAGCTTTTGAGCCTTCCAAAAAAAGCTGATAGTTCATCGAGACCATATCAAGAGAGACCTTGTTGGGGTTTACCGCCCGGAAGATCACATTGGCCTTTACTTTCTCGAGCGATACTCCCGTTACTTCGGTGCGGAGATACGTGATCGTCGGTTTTTTCAACGATCCTTCGGGTAGACCGGAACATCCGGAAATGATGAACGAAGCAATGAGCACCGCGGCGAGAATATATTTCATGAGACCCCTGTGATGAGTGGTGAAGTAAAACAGGAAACGATCCTGTCAGAAATTAATTCACCAAAATATCACGGGAGAAAATAAAATACAAGTGCAAAAATGATATAGACGGAAATAAGCTGAACGCCCTCAAGCCAGTTACTTTCGCCGTCGCTGGCGATCTGTTCCGTAATGAGTGCAGATAAGGCGATAGCAACGATCTCGATGGGTGTAAAGACAAGGTCCATCGGTCGTGGACCGATGAAATAACTCGCAAATACCAGCATCGGCGAAACGAACAGCGCCACCTGAATACTGCTGCCGACCGCGATACCGATACTTAGGTCCATTCTGTTCTTCATCGCCACCATGATCGCCGTGCTGTGCTCCGCCGCATTACCGATGATGGCCACAACGATCACACCGACGAAGATACTCGTCATTCCCATAGCTTCCGCGGCATGAGTCACGGAACCAACAAGGATCTCGCTCATCCACGCAACAAAGAATGTCGCAGCAGCCAGTACAACAACCGATCTCCCGAGACTCCACGATGTTTGGTGACCGCTTTCAACCTTCGCCGCTTCCGCCGCTTCACCGGTAAAGAGCTGGCGGTGTGTCTTCAGCGAGAAGAGCAGACTCAATGCATATGTGATCACGAGAACGATGGAGATCTCAACACTCAGATCAGCCTCGCGCGCCGCGACATTGTTCCCGCCGAAATAATGGAAGATCGCCGGCGCGATGAGTCCGATGGAGGCAAGCGTCAGCATCGTCGATAATGTGCTTGCGCCCGCCGCACTGAATTTGAGGATCTTATGCTTCAATCCTCCCGCCAGGAGTGATGCACCGAGAACGAGCAGGATATTCCCGATGATGGAACCGGTGATGGATGCTTTCACAACATCATAGAGTCCCGCCTGGATCGCCATCACGGCAATGATCAGTTCCGCCGCATTGCCGAACGTTGCATTCAGCAGTCCGCCGATCCCTTCGCCGGTCTTTTCCGCAAGATGCTCCGTTGCTTTCCCGAGCCATCCGGCCAGCGGAATAATGGAGATACAGGAAAAAAGGAACAGGACCGTCTCAGAGAAATGGAAGATATATTCACCGGCAATGGTCAGCAGAACGAAGATGAGCAGCCAATCCATGGAGGGTTTTAATCGTAG
>JBMOHT010000334.1:0-2676 GCA_049317705.1 Bacteroidota bacterium
TGCGGACGATCATTTCTGAAACATAATCCGTGTTCGTCGCCCCGAGCGTAAGCCCCTGACCGCCGACATCGAGAAGTCCATTCACCGTGATCGCTGCGCCGATCGAAACTTTTGCGTAGGTATTCCTTAGGACAAGATTATTATAATCGAAATGTCCTGTGAATTGGGAGACAGTGGATGAATTGAATTCGACCGTTGAGCCGGTCAAATCATACGTGGGCGAAAAACCGGCGGTGAATGTTCCCGAGATATGAACGGTGTCGGTACTGATATTCGGGAACACTGCGGTTCCTGCCGATTTGCTGATGTTCAATTCGGCATACCGGAATCCTGGAACTGGTTGAGTACCGGTGCCGTTGATGTCGATGGTGTTGGATGGATCGATACTGTGGTTCGCAGAACCCGGAGTGAACACGTTCGAGATCTTCATTGTGCCGGACGGAAGACTCTTCGGATAATTATTGAACGTAATATTCCCGTATTGGGAATTATTGGTCAGCACTTTTTGTCCGGCGGAATTACTATTGAAGTAGATCGTGCCGTTCGAATTCGATTGAAAATATCCCTTCGTGGAATTGATCAATGAGTCGATGACCTTACCGCCGAGTTCCAGAGTGAATGAGCCGACATTCAAGGGAGAATCGATGATGGTAAGGTCGCCAAGCAGTGTCAGATTCTTGGAGAGCGTAAGAGTCAACGGCCATGATTCGATGTTTCCATAGACGGTATCCGGCAGACCGGAACCGGTCACCATGTTGGCGTTCCAATAATAATAATTACCGTAAGGACTGAATTCACGCACACCGGTCACCCGCACCGCTCCTGCTGCACCGCTCGTTGCGAGCCCGCCGTCATCCATCACATAGAACGATCCGTAGTCGTTCAGTTTGAATTTCCCTCCGCTCCCCACAACCGTGAACGATTGGAAATTATTTGCATCACCGATCTTGTTGTACCCAAAGAATGCACCGGAGTCGATCTCCATATCACCGGTCACTGTGATAAGATTGTTCTTCATCCCAACCATGGAACCCGGCAGAAAATGATATCCCACACCGGAACCGATCGTCCCCAACTGCTGGATGCTTCGGTCACCCGCGGTAAAGACAAATGTTCCCTTGCTTCCGCTTCCGGAAGTTCTGATCGTTCCTGAAGCCCACAGGTCAAAACTTGTGCCGTTATCGGAAATAGTTACCGTGGGAAACACTGAACCCGTCGTTGTGAAATCCACGATGCCGTTTTCCACCTCAAAGTACGGGACGGAAAGATTTGCCGTTGAGTTGAAAAGAACGATACTTCCGGTGCTGCCGGTGGACTTGACCAAAAACAATCCACCGACGCTGGTTAATTGTGAATTGAATTGGACCGGATTAATTTGGCCACCGCTATTCCATGTAAAATTCTGAAAACTTTGATTCAGACCGGAAATAGAACCCGCTGTTGTTATATTATCGACGACACATTTCGCCGAACCGATCCACTCAAACAGCGGAAGCGTTCCTCCGTCGATCCGGTGATAATATGAACCTGTACTCGTAACCTGACCGGCAGCTCCGGATCCGTAGGTAAAGGTACCGTAATTCAGGAAGGCCCCGGCGACGAGCATATCCGGACCAGCGACCGAACTTCCGTTATTGACAGTCATTGCTGCGCCGTTCATCAGCCAGAGTTGCCCGCCTGCTTGAACAACACAAAATCCTACCGTGGTTGAGGTTGAAGTAGCAAGATTCAATTTTCCAAAGATTCTTAATTCAGAATAGAGTCCTGATATTGACCATGATCCTCCAGAGAGGGACATGGAGTCAGTGTTTTGAATAATAAAAATATCATTTGGAGTTGAGAAATTTGACGGGACCGATCCACCGCCGCCGGGATTTGAGTTCCAGTTCGACGTAGCATTCGGGGATACATTTCCCTGAGAATAGTATGTTGTTCCGAATGCAGCAGAACAGGCGATGGCGAGCGAGAAAAGAATGGAAAGGAAAGGTGTAGCAAAACGGTTCATCAACATTCCTAAAACAGGTTGAACAAATGGATCTTGACACACATCGTGTGGCTTAAACTGTCATTGTTATGGGCTGACCCTTGACAGAAAGGGATGTAAAAGTCCTTTGAAAATAGAAAGCATGGAGTGAATAGTCAAGGAAACGATGTGTTATGACGCACATAGTATAGAGCAGGTTTGACGCTGGACAACAGTTTGATTTGCACCAAAAAGTCCCTATAATTTCAGCATAAATTGACCGGGAATGATCATGAAACTTACCAAAATACTCTTTGTCTGCCTCGGCAACATTTGCCGCTCCCCTTCAGCCGAAGGGGTCATGAAAAAACTCGCCGTAGGACTCCCGATCGAGGTCCAATCCGCCGGCACGGCCGGTTACCACATCGGTGAACTCCCTGATCCGCGTACACGTTCCCATGCTCGGAAGCGCGGAATTGAACTCGTCAGCCGAGCCCAACAATTCGATCCGGTCAGGCATTTTGAGCAGTTCGACCGCATCATCGCGATGGATGCGAACAATCTTTCGGACCTGAAAGCAATGGACCGAACGAAGAAGTATCATCACAAACTTTCGCTCATGACCGATTACTGCGAATCAATGGATGTGAACGGCGTTCCCGATCCGTACTACAGCGGTCCCGAAGGATTCGAACACGTGCTGGATATTCTGG
>JBMOHT010000335.1:0-2674 GCA_049317705.1 Bacteroidota bacterium
TCGGATTTGTCCAGATCGGCGACGAACTCGCCCTTCTTCACGACGGTCCCTTCGGCGATGAGGTTGCTGATCTTCATCTGCCAGATGCCGGCGGCGCGCGCCTCTTCCGGTCCTTTGATCTCAATGGAGCTCTTCGCTTCCAGTTCGCCGGTGACGGTGATGGTGACGGCGAATTCACCGAAAGCGGGAGTAATATAGAGGTCGGCGGACGAAGCACTTTTCTGTGTGACGAGCAGGAAGAGGACGATGAGCAGAACGGCCCCAGCGCCGGAACCATAGAGAATACGCTGTTTTTTGGGCAATGCCGTGAACCGTACAAGGAAATTCGGTAGTTTCATTGGGAATCCTAAGTGTTGTTGCCGGTGGTACTGATGTTAGACGGTCGAAAGGAGTATTTCGTTGCCCTGACTATGAGAGGATATGTGAAAAATGTACTGAAGCAGGGGGCGGAAAGCAAGAGAAGATTGTAAACCCGCAGCGGAGCTATTTAAAACGGTCGTTCCCAAACAGAGTTTGGGAACGAGTTGGATGCTAGAAATTGAAAGGTTAATAAAGTTAAGACGGATCAAACGATTTCATTCACTCTCGCCACAATGATTCCCGTCTGTCTGCCGTTCTTTGCGAGATACTCGTGTAATGGAACTTCAGTGATCTGCACTTTCTTTCCTGTAATAGGAGCGTGCATGAAGTGGAGCTTCTCGCCGATCTTCACGGCGACGCCGGTGTGCGCGATGTCCATCCCCGCGGTGTTGGTGGTGATGCCGATCAGGTCGCCGTGGTTCACTTTATCCTGGAACATGTGCAGGTTCCCCTTCGGCATGAAATAATCCTTGCGGGCATTGATGGCATCTTCCTGTTCCTTGATCACTTCAAGATTGTCATCGTTCGTCTTTAAGTGTTTGTAGCTGTCCCGATGCGTCGTCATGAAATTGATCGGCTTCGGGATCTCCTTCACATTGTTCTGTCCGAAGATATCCTTCGTGACGACCTTCATGATCCCTTTCTTCTCGCCGTTGAACCAATAGTCGCTCGTGTAATGCAGCCGGCTCGGATAGCCGTTGATCTTCCCGTCGCGGTAGCGGAGGAAGGTCAACTGTTCCATATAATCATTGAACGTGGTCTTCTTCAGTTTTACGCAGCGGGCGAGGGTGACGCAGTTCTCGTAGAACGTCACACAATCCAGCGCGCGCAGGTTCACCACGAGTTTTTCGGGACCCTCATCTTCGAGCGAGTGCGCGAGATAATCGACACCGATGAAGGTCCTGCCGATCTCCACCATCACTTCGTTGATCGGCTTCGCGGCAAGGGACTGCGACACGGCGAAATCGAACTTCAGTTTACAGATCTGCTCGTCCGTCAGCTCATCGAGAAAATTCCCGAAGAGGGAAGAAGGAAGCGCTGTTGCCGCGGCGGCGAGGGAGGTGCTTGCGATGAATTCTCTGCGTCTCATAATGAGCCTCTAAAAAACCGAATGGATAGTTGAAAATTGATAATGGATAATATAAGGCGTTATGAAAAAAAATTAAATTCAGAAATGTTCACTCGCAAATGGATCCGATAGCTTTTTATTTTCAACTATCAATTATCCATTATCAATTCAGCCAAAGTTCTTCTCGAGATCAAGCTCCATAAACAGCAGATGCTGTCTGAACTCTTCCGGGATCTCAACCTCATCATACACCGGAATATCCTTAAAACCAAAACTCCGATACAGGCCATGAGCTGCTACCATGAATTTCGGACTGTCCAACCGCACTTTCTTGTATCCGGTCTCTTTTGCTGCTTCCAATAAGGAACGAAGAATTGCGCGTCCGGCTCCGATCTTTCTGAAGGACGGGTCCACATACATCCGTTTGATCTCGCCGATCTCACTGTTGATGCTTTTCAGGCATCCGATACCGCAGGCCTTGTTGTTGCTGAACGCAAGCAGAAGACGTCCATTCGGCGGCAGGAATTTGGCGATCATTGCGATATCCTGTTCCACCGCCGCTTTCGGGTCGTGAGGATGCACTCCGTATAACTGCTGCATCGTGTCATTTCCCCACGTCAGGTAATCGATCCAAAGTTTTCGAACAATCTCAATATCATCAGGTAGCTTCACATCACGAACATCAACAGCAGAGTGATTCATAAAATAGTGATGTTGAAGTTATCTTTCGTTGTTGTTTCTCTGCAATGATGAATGCAGACTTGAGAATGAACAGCTTTTAATTATCCATTGTCCATTCTCAATTGTCAATTGCTCTTAGAATGCGGGTTCATTGCTCACCGGCGGCGCATACTCATCGAACGTCGGCATCGCCAGATTCTCGAATCGTGCGTACTGATTCACGAATGCGAGTTCCACTTCACCGGTCGGACCGTTACGCTGCTTGCCGATGATGATCTCCGCGATACCTTCGGCAGAAGAACCGTCATCGCGTGTGAGTCCGAACTTCTCGGGACGATGGATGAAGAGCACCACGTCCGCGTCCTGCTCGATAGCGCCCGATTCGCGCAGGTTGGAGAGCATCGGGCGTTTGTCCGACGCGGTCTCCACTGCGCGGTTCAGCTGCGACAGTGCTATCACGGGAATGTTCAATTCTTTTGCGAGCGCTTTGAGTGAACGGGAGATCTGAGAAATTTCCTGTTCGCGGCTCTGCGCGTTCTTCGGTCCCGCCATCAGCTGAAGATA
>JBMOHT010000336.1:0-2671 GCA_049317705.1 Bacteroidota bacterium
CCCATTTTCCGTTCTTGTCCTGGAAACGGAGATAGACGATATTCCTTCCCTGCGGAAGAGAGGCGGTACTGATATTCGGGATAGAGACCGATGCATAAAGTGAATCCGCATCATATGACAATGACGAAACGGTCACTGCATTGACCGGCGCTGAGGAGTTGAACCAGTATTGCGCTTTCACGAGACGATTTTCCGTCACTGTGGTTTGTGCAAACGCCGTCAACACCACCGCCATGCCAGCTAAAAGTATTTGAATGATTCTTCGCATTGATGATCAGTTCGTTCAGATAGTACTGTTCAAATTTCGATCAGTGAATTAGTTATTTCTGCCCGGATAGCCGATGACGGATCCGGTCGCATTGATCTGGATCGTTCCGTTTGGAGCCGTAACAGCAGGACTGACGCTGAGATTCGATACCGCAGGAAGCAGTGGTGCGCCGTAACTCGATCCGAAAGGATATGGGCCGCCGAAAATTCCTCCGTCCGCACGATTACTATTACTCGTTCCTGGCTGTTGAAGGAAATCCACATACCAACTGCCGAGCGGAGCGATCGCCGGAGCGCTGCCGTCGATAGGAGAATCAGGATATGGTGTTGTGGAGCTTTTTAATCTGAAATCAGTATCCGTCGAAGGGTTGTCCTTGAAATCGAATCCCTGATCGAAACGCGTGAACAGCGATGTGATGTCACCGTTGCCGTTATCAGTTCCGCCCGTCGGTTCAGCGATCCCAACAGTGAGATTCAATTTCCAGTTACCGGAATATAATAATGCTGCGCTGGCATAGGGTGAGATCGTGGTGATCTTGTGGAAGATATTCCCGGCAATAATCATCCCGCTTTGGTGTGCCCAGTCATTGCCATAGAAGTAATAATATTTTTCAATGAAGTTATTGATGATCTGAACATTGTTCATGTTCGCGGGTGCAATGCGAATATAGAAAGCATTGATGCCCGCTGCCTGCCCTGAACCGGAAAAGATATTATTAGCAATAACGATATTCGTGAAGGCACCATTATAAACAGTAGTGATCGCTGATACGGCAGAGGTCATCACAAAGATATTATTCCGAATGGTGTCCCCTGTGTGACCTGAACCAAAATATACCTGAGCATTTGAAAAATAATTGTTTGCAATAAGGCAGTTATCGGTAGTTGTTCCAAATACCACACCACCTCCGATGAATCTGAATCCCTGGATGCGTGTGCCGTCTGCAGCATCAGCGATACCCAAATTGAATCCCTGCAGATGTGTGCCGCCGTTCTTTACATCACGGTATCCGGAGCCAAGGACCGTCAATTTCTTATCGATCGATACATCAACCTCACGATAGATCCCCGGAAGGACGACGATGGTATCATTCGTTACAGCCGTTGTCACCGCATCGGAGATCTTTGCAAACCGTCCGGAACCGGATGCTCCGACCCCATCAACAACGCGGATGGTCGCTGATGCAGCGCTTATTCCCAGAAGGAAAAGGACAAGGAAAAATGTACGTTGTTTCATGGTAGTGCTCCTGATTGATTTATTAAAAATAAAAAAATTATTCGCCTGTCTTCGGCTCAGATGTTCCGCCGAATGAACCTTTAACGTCAACTTTCACAACACCTTTCGGACTCACCACGATTCCGCCTGTTGTCGTTGATGTAGCAGTGATAGAACTGACACCCGGAACGGTCGAAGGAACGAACGGACTTTTGAACGGATACGGTCCGCCGAAGATCCCCGCGTCTGCCTTGTTCGTGTTTCCAACACCCGGCTGCTGCTGAACATCGATATAATTGAGCGGCATGGGAGGAATGGAACGATAACTTCCGTCCACCAGAGAGTTCGGGAATGCTGTTGCGGTTGTTTTGATCCTCATATCTGAATCCTGTGCTGTATCACCGACAAAGACAAATCCTTTTACCACATCGAATCGAGTGAACTGAGGATCGCCTGAGCCGTTATCGAATCCGTTCACGGGCTGTATCGGTGTACCGGTCATACCGAACAGCCAATTCCCGGAGTACAACGAAGCGGTGGATGCCGCTGCTGTGACGCCGGTGACCTTGTAGACCACATTACCGGCGTAACTGATCCCATCCATCGCATTCCAGTCCCCGCCAAGTGTGTAGCTGGTCTCTCCGAAGAAATTATTGAATATCCTGATGTTGCTTTGATTGACCCCCTGCACCCGAAGATAGATAGCATAGAGACCATTGGATGCATTTGCTCCATCGAAGATGTTATTGCAGATATTGAAATTGGTCAGCGCGATATTATAGGCGGACGAGATCGGACTGATGGAGGTCTTGAAGATAAACAGATTGTTCCGCACCGTATCGCCGGTGTTCCCGTTCAGATAGAGATAGGAATCGAGAAAGTTATTCTCTGCAATGAGAATATTATCAGCATTTGCTTCCAATGCTACATATCCGGTATCGAATCGGAATCCATACAGTTTTGAGTTATCGGCCAGATCGGAAAAACTGAGGATGGTCTTCTTGATGATCGTTCCATTCGACCGATATCCTGCTCCAATGATCACAAGTCGTTTCGGAATGCTGATAGTCGTAGCTTCAGTATACGTCCCCTGTAATACATCGATCGTATCGCCGGTTGTTGATGCCGTGATGGCATCGGAGATCTTCGCGTATTTGCCGCCGCCGCCGATGCCGTCCACAACACGTC
>JBMOHT010000337.1:0-2669 GCA_049317705.1 Bacteroidota bacterium
AACTTTTTGTCAACAATTTCCGCGAAGGGCAGAATCCGCGAACAACACAAATGCAGACATCAATCCGTGAAGGACGCTAAGAAACGCGAAGAAAGAGCAGAACATTTTCCACGAATAATACGAATAGGCACAAATAAAGAACAATAATTATTGGAACGTCCTATCGGACGTTCCTACATTCCTTTGTGTCTTTGTGTGACAATAATTTTCTGTGTGCTATTCTATCAGATAGTAGCCGTATTTTTCCGCGCTTGTTTCGTTCGTCGGAACCTGGACCTTCTCTGATTCCGGCACTTTCAATCTCAGATCGTAGCGTGCTGCATCTTCGCGGATGCGGTATTCCTCCCCCCAGTCGCTCCAGCCGACGTCGGAGATATCCATCACGATAAGGTCACCGGCGATCTGTTCGAGTACTTCAGAAGAAAAATTCACCGGCTGCAGACGGGCATATGCCGCTGTGACCGCCTGTTGCTCCACCAGGGTGTCGATGGATTGGCGGTAGATTTCGAATGTTTCGTACGCCTGCGGGATCTTCTCTTTGATCTTCTCCATCAGCGTGGCGGTCCGCCCGATGATGACGAACGTATTCCAGAAGAAACGGCCGCTCATACATTTATCCTCTTCACTGCGGAGCGGCTTCTCGATGAAATGTTTCACTCCGAACATCCGCTCATTCAACCGTTCACCTTTTTCGATCCAGCCGTACCCATGATCCTCTCTGTCCGGACGGACGCCGAGCAGAATGATCTTTTCCGGATGATGCTCCGCGTATACCGCTGCCTGTTTCACGTAGTTGATGAATTTCCATTCATCCAAAATGAAATGATCTGAGGGGAAGATGACGGAGATCGATTCGGGATCGCGGTGATGGACGCGTGATAACGGAAGCATGATCGCAGGAGCGGTCTCGCGGCAGTACGGTTGGACGATCACCCTGTCCTCGAACCGAGGAGGGACCTGTTCGCGTACGTACCGAAGATGTCCGTGAGAAACGATGGTGAGAAGGCGTTCGTTGTCCACCAGCATCAATGCACGGTTGTGCGTATGCTGCAGCATGGAGCGAGTTCCGATGAAAGCGCAATACTGTTTTGGTCTGTCCTCACCATAGAGTCTGCGCGTAAAACTGCGGAGTCTGCAGCCGCTGCCGCCGGCGAGGACGATCGTCCAGATATCCCGTGTACTGAGTATGCTCATTTGTGTTTACCGATATATCCTCGATAACAGACAAGAGCTGTGCCGTACTATACCGGCAATGTGCACAAACTTTTACTTCCAGTCCATTCGTATTTTGTGTAAAAAAGAGCAAAATATCTTGATTTGGCGAGGCGTGAAATGAGCAATATCAGCCAAGTGATGAAATTATCACTCTTTGCTGAATGTATATGGCAAGAAGTAAGGCAGTTAAAATTGAGGGATTAACGGAAGCGGAAGTCCCGGATGAACGTCAGGACATTCCGCAGAAAAATATTTTGTGATATGGTCAGATGCCGAACGACAGTGAGGTGCGAACAACGAAGCCGTTTCCGGTGACGGCAGGGATTTCACGGAGAGCTGTTCCGATGCGATCATTTTGTGAGGCACGAATGATCGGACCGCCGCCGACGGTGATATGAAGATCCATTCCGGGAATGACAGTGCCGATGGAAGGACCGGCATAGACCACAGCGCCGCCTTCTGCTTCTTCGGTATCCCAAAATCCTTCAAGGTCCTGTCCAACGATCTCCAGTCCCGCATGAAAGACCGATGAGAGTGCATAGTTCACGCCAACCGTCGTCATCAGATCGATCTGATCGCGTGATGCAGAGAACGCTTTCTCAAGCAGGACATTTCCCGAAACATTCCAGGAAGAGGATCTCCAGTCTGCCAGCGCGCGGACGAGCATCACATTCGTTCCGTCGTACTCATGGCGTGCACCTGCGCCTGCAGCGAGGCCGGTGAATCCGTCGTTCGAGTGGAATACGTCCGCTATCAATTCCGCCTGCTGCATCATCCGTGAACCATGGATGGTCGTTGCGATACCGGCATGGGCCACCACCGTGAAAGAATTATTCAGTGTGGTGCGAAGTCCGATGGTCTGTTCCATGTTGTCCGCACCGAACGGCCGGAAATTCTTTTCGCTGTATGCCGCATCATATCGGAGTATTGTGCTGTGCTCCGGCATCATGCTCGACGAATGCGAATAGAGATAGGCAGAGGGCTGAGCTGTTATCACCACTGTGCAGAGAGTGAAGAGTGTACAAAAAATAATGATGGTGCGCATGGAGGTCCTTTCATGATGGTCGATGGATGAACTTCCTATCTTTTTTACCCAAAATCAAATACAAAAAAATTCGAAATGCTTTCAGCTCTTTTGTCGAAGCACCATCCGCTGTTCATTTGAGTCCATTCTTTTTGATGTACTTATATGCGAGGAAAGCCGCGCCTCCCAGTTGTGCCGCGCCGAGAGTGATGCGGACCGCTTTTTCCGACTCGCTCATATACAATTGAAGTTTCAACGGAGCGGTCAGGTCAACAGTCTGTTGACGTTCCCATGCGAAGGATTGCGGAACTCCCGCGAATGATTGATAGAGCGGGAGATTCGTATTCATCTGCGGAGCGGTGAGGGTGAATGTGACCGGCAGGATGAATGATGGGCGGTCGAGCATCAGTTCCCGTCCGGCGGGACGAAG
>JBMOHT010000338.1:0-2665 GCA_049317705.1 Bacteroidota bacterium
GTTTCAGGATATTGTTGATCCCTTCCTGAATGATACGGAAAAAATTGATCTCTTTGTCGGAGGAGATACATCCGTCGATCTCATCGATATGATGTACACACTCCAGCGAGGAAGTTTGTCGGACCTGGTCGCACAGGTTCAGCAGTGTTTCACGAAGACCGAACTGTTCCAGATGGATGGGGCGAAGACCATGTGAGATGGTGCGGACATCGTTGATCGCTGACCGTGCACTCTCCGTGATCTCTCTCAGCTGCTCTTCGGTCGCTGCCGTGTTATGAACATTCTTCATCGCCAGTTCCACCCGATTCTTGATGATGAGGATCTGTTGACCGAGTCCGTCGTGCAGGTCTGCGGCGATCCGGCGGCGTTCCTGTTCCTGCGATTGGATCAGCTGTTCCGCGAACTGCTGTTGGATCCTCTTTTCCTTCTGCAGTTTTGATACTCGAACATAATAGATAGTGGGACCGAACGAAAGAAAGAACAATACGGTCAACAGCGTGAACCACCATGTTCTCCAGAACGGCGGCAGCACAGTAATGGGGATCGATGCTCCGACGGTATTCCAGACACCGTCATTATTCGAAGCGATCACCTGGAATGTGTGTGTGCCCGGAGGGATATTCGTATAATACGCTGTTGTCCGCGTACCGACATCATTCCATCCATTATCATAACCGGCCAGCCGGTATTTGAACCGGATCTTCTTCGGATCGATAAAGCTAAGGGCCGAGTATTGGATCTGCACCGACGCACTGTCATAGGCGAGAGAGACCGATGATCCCGGAAGGAACGTTTCCGCACCCGTCAGAACCTTTTCAATAGCGACCGGAGGAGGAAGCGTATTCTTCTGCACCTGCCGTGTTGCCACCACCACCACTCCGTTCACTGTAGGGACGTAGAGCCGTCCTGACGTATCACGTGCGATGGAAGGCTGAAATCCTCCGTTGGTCTCTGCCGATTTCATTCCTTCCGAAGTTCCAAAGACCGATGGCTGCACCGATGGTTGCATACCGTCGGCAACACGGTTCAGTTCCTCTTTGCTGACGCGGACCAATCCGCGATTGCAGCCCATCCAAAAATATCCCCGCTCATCTTCCTCTATGTGCGAAATGATATTATCGAACATCCCTTCGTTCGTTGTTATAGCCGAGAGTTCTCCGTTCTGTAAGCGAAGAATACCGCCCCCGTACGATCCGAACCACATCGTCCCCGCTCCGTCCTGATAGATCGCCCGGATATAGGTACTCAACACTTCATTCCCTCCATTCTTCAGCGAGAGCGGGAAAGATTCGATCGTATCATTCTTCCATGTGAACAATCCGTTCGTTGTGCCGATCCACATCGTTCCGGATGCATCCTCAAAGAGTGCACGGACATCGCCCCCCGTCAATCCCTCCTCCTTCCGGTATTTCCGGAACGTTGTTCCGTCATACGTGAACAGCCCGTTCAAACAGCCGATCCAGATATTTCCGCGGGAATCTTCTGTGAGGGCAAGGATACCAAGTCCGTCAAATCCGCGCGTGGAATCGAACACCATTCTATTCTTGTATTGTTGATCGAACCTGGTAAGGTTTCGGGAACCGATCCACAGATTCTTTCGGGAATCCTCAAAGATCGACCAGACACATAAGTTGGGCAATTTTGCATTCATCGATGAATAGATCGCTTTCTTCCCATTCCATTCATAGACACCGCCGCAATTTGTACCGAAGAGGAATGTTCCGTCCTTTCGACGTACCAATGACAGCATCTTTCCTTCACTCATTCCCGACATTTCATCGATCATGGTGATCATGGCAGGCCGAAGCCGTAAAAGACCTTTGGAAGGTGCTCCTGCCCAGTAACTCCCTTCCGAGTCCTGAATGATCGTATTGATCTCCGCATCCGCGTCTCCCGAAACTGTACGGATCGGAACAAACCGATCTCCTACCAATTTGCTGATGCCGCCATATCCCATCACGAATAAATTTCCCGATCGATCTGAGTACAGATCTTTCATAAAATTTGAGGGAAGACCCTGTTCGGTCGAATACAATCGGAATTCACCCCCGGCATACCGGATAATTCCTTCGCCTGTTGACGCGATCCAGATCTGACCGGAATTCCGGGGAAATTCGACGGCAAGTTGAATTGGATATTTCAACTCAGAAGAAAAGTCCTTAACCAAAACGATGGAATCCCCCAACGTGCGCAGCAATTCCATCCGGTGCGCCATCCATATGCCCCCGCGATCATTCACCGCGGCTTTTGCAAGCGACGGATCCTTGAGCACCGGAACAGGAATGAACATGGAGTCCCGGAGCCGATACGGTTTTCCGTCGGCCGAGGCCCATAACACTCCCCGGCTGTCCTCTTCCATCATTAATGGAGAATATGCATGAGTATCATCGACGATGGTGAATGTCCGGATCGTTCCATTGCTCCATCGGAAAATGCCTCCCTCCGTACTGCACCAGATCGCGCCGGTGCGATCTTCATAGAGGCTCAACACTCTGTCCGATTTGATCTTTTTAGTATTGGAACGGTTGAACACCGTGAACGACTCACCGTTGAACCTGGTCAAACCCCCAAAGGTTGCCAGCCAGAGATATCCATCCCGCGTTTGAATGATATCGTTCACCGAACTTTGCGGAAGACCGTCATCCATGTTCCATTGACGGGAGAC
>JBMOHT010000339.1:0-2634 GCA_049317705.1 Bacteroidota bacterium
CTGGCGACAGCTAGCTGCACCGTCCGGGACGGTATCTGCGAAATTGCGCCGGCAGAGTATATCACTGATGTGAACTATTTTGGTGAGATCGCCGGACTATTTGTAGAAGTTGCGAAAATACTTTCCTGTTATGAACTTTCGGTCACACACAAGTCCATTATGGTGCCGCTGCAGGAAACTCTGATCTGTGATATCTCTTATGACATCTTTGTACGGAAGGTTCTGACGGAGCAGATCTCTCTGCTGCAGGAGCGGAAGTCATATGATGTGATCATTTTCGGAACGGATTCGGTTGTTTTCAGCGACATATCGCTTGCTCTGGTGAATAAAGGAATGAACGTCCATTATAAAAGCGTGTCCAGACCAGATGGTGTTCTTTCCCGTTTGAGAGAACGCCTGATGTTCATTTTCAAAGGGATCGCGTTCACAGTATTGTTGAGGAATAGGAACAATGGTTTGCCGTCCTCGATCTTGACCTATTTCAGCGCATATTATTATGCGGAAAAATCGAACAAGGGGCTCTTCCGGCAAACGGTGATCGGTGTTACATCAAAAGAACAGATGAAAAGCAAGTCTTTTTACCCGGTCGTGTCGTTGATCCATCCATTCGCCGGACTGAAATATCTGGTGACGGTCTCTTCGACCAAACGAACACCCCCTGAAAGTGATATATCATTATTTGTGTCGAGGTTATTACCAAAATATTATTTCCGGGCTCAATTGATGTCATATTCATATTTGAAGACACTTGTCAGGAATTCTTTCAGACATCTTGTTGTCACCATGCCGTCATTCATTGATTCGGCCACCCTTGTTGAATGTGCCAAAGCATTGGGGATCAACACAGTATTAGTGCATGGCGGGGCATTGACGACACCGGAGCAATATCTGCATCCCCGCGTGGACCGGTATTTGGTATGGGGGAAATATTATAAAGAAATGCTATTATCCTTAGGTGTTCCTGAAGGAAAAGTGACGGTGTATGGATCATCGAGCTATTCGGATATCCCGCTGGTCACAGAACACAGATCACGGGTCACGACGATCGGTATTGTCAGTACAGGTTTTGAGCACGGAATGGGGAATGCTTACTGGAAGATGATCGCTGAGGGGGTAAAAGGACTGGACCCGTCGCTGCGCATCGTCATACGTCTTCATCCGTTGGAAAATGCCGCGGATTCAAAGAGCATGATCAAAGAATGGTTCAATGATTCCGCCTATGAATATGACGGACAGGGGACGATCAAAGAATTCATTCAGCGTTGCGATCTCATCATACATCAATGCAGCACAGCGGGAATAGAATCCATCATGATGGGAGTTCCGTCGATCGATATCGATCCTTTTTCGATGAATAAGAATGCGCCATATCATATCTTTTCGCTCCCGCTGAAGGTATCGACGGCTGCTGAATTCCGTCAGGCACTCGCTCTTTTCATTGACCGCACTGACTGGCACACCGCATTTATCCGAGAGCGTGCCCTCTTTTTGAACGAACTGTATGAGACGCCGAATGGAACGGAGAGGCAGTCCATTCACGAATTATTATCATCGGCTCCGTACGAGCGAACATTTGTTCACTGAAACAGCAGGTACTCTTGACCACAACTATGAAGCAACAACAGCATAACTACACAGTACGGCAGATACTCTCACAGAAGGAATGGGATACGATCGTTTCCGGTTTCAATGATTATT
Organism: Bacteroidota bacterium; assembly: GCA_049317705.1. GTDB lineage: Bacteria > Bacteroidota > Ignavibacteria > UBA10030 > UBA8401 > UBA8401. Next base: position 1,699 of record JBMOHT010000339.1, read on the forward strand.
CCTATCCTCAATCGTGGTGTTATTCTCACTATCAGGCGGAGAGCAAAGGTGAGATGATCGAATACGTGGCGGCCATGATGGATGACATGCTGATCGGCTGCTCGGCAGTACGCATCAAAAAGTATCCGCTGCTTGGGCGCATTGCGTATATCAATAGCGGTCCGATGATGTCACTGTCCAGCCAGGACGGAGCACAGAGCGCGGATCCCAATGACGTGTTGAATGCTCTTCATGAGGAATATGTCCTGCGAAGGTCATGCACGATGATCATATCGCTTGCTGTTCATACGTGTCTCGATCCGGAAATTGCTGCAACGATCTCAGGGCAGGGCCGGTTCCAAGAGTATGCGTTCAAATCCCAGGAAACGATCGTTCTCGATCTGCGAAAAACCTTGAAGGAATTGCGGAGCGGGATGGAACAAAAATGGAGGAATCAGCTGAATTCAGCTGAGAAGAAAGAAGTCACCGTTGAGATAGGGCAGACCCATGAAACGTTTGAACGGTATTCACGCCTGCACCAGGATATGAAAAACCGTAAGGCGCTTTCACTGACATATCACCCGGATATCTTTGATAAGATCCAATCACTGGAACACAACAATGATAAAGTCGACTATCTTCTGGCCGGCAAGGACGGTGCAGACATTGCTGGTGCTATCGTCAGCAGCAGCGGATCGACTTCCGTGTATCTCTTTGGGGCAACGAATACCGACGGAATGAAACTCAAGGCCTCCTATTTACTGCAATGGAAGATCATTGAACAGGCAAAGGAGAATGGAAAACTGTGGTATGATCTTGGAGGCATTAATAAGAACATGAACCCAGGTGTATATCATTTTAAATCCGGACTCGGAGGGAAAGAAGTTCGTATCCTCAGTTACCGGTCCGTCGGATTCAGGAGTTTTATCATTTCTTCTCTTGTTAAGTTAAGAGTGA
>JBMOHT010000340.1:0-2633 GCA_049317705.1 Bacteroidota bacterium
TGTTTTTCCCGGTGAAGAAACTGTGGTCCACGCGGTTGTAATTTCCATGGAAATAGACCCAATAATATTTCGTATCAAAATCGTCTGGATTATAATTGATGATCGCAGAGTTTGTCAGTTGACAGTAGTCCGAATTGAATGTGATCACAGAACCGGTATTGATCGAACCGTTCCTGAAGGTTATTCCGTCGACGATCAGATACGGCTTAGAGAATGTGATCATCGAACTTCCTGTAAGGACCACTCTCCCGGGCGTCTGAGCCTGAATTACAACGGGAAGTAAAGAAGTTGCTGAAGCATTGAAATCGATCACTGCATCGCGCCATTCACCATCCTTCAGGATGATATGACTGCCGGGAACAGCGGAACGTATTGCGAGCCGAAGTTCCTCGACTGTTGAAACGATCCTGTTCGAGGGTTCTTCTCCGTAAATGATATTGGGCCAGGATAGAATGATCATCCATGACAGTGACAACAATGTTTTTACAAGAATACTATTCTTCATCTTCACTCTTATTTTTCTTCTTCCCTTTTTTATCCGCTGTCTTTGCCTTCTCTGCTTTTCGGATATTCTGGATCGTCCGATTCTCCGAAAGCGGCGTAAGTCCTCGTTTCTGCAGGTTCTCCATCAATGCATTCTTTAATTCTAACTTGATCTTACCATAAGCGGGATCGTCGGCATAGTTGACCGTTTCGCCGGGATTGCTCTTGATATCCGTAAGGATCTCCGGATTACCCGGTAGTTCATAGATCGTCAATTTGTATCGTCCGTCGGTGATCTGGAACGAATTGAAATCCTCTGTAACGATATGCTTCCGAGACGGTTTCTTTCCTTTGCCTGTGAGATACGGTTTAAGAGATACTCCGTGAAGATCCTTCGGCACGTCAATACCTGAGAGGTCGCAGATTGTCGGAAGGAAATCGAGTCCGTTACAGACCAGCGTTGACGGATCCACGACATTCGCCGGGATCCCTTTGCCGACAAAGATTAGCGGTACGCGCTGACACTCTTCGAACATCACGTTCTTCAGGATCAGTCCGTGAGCACCGTTCATCTCGCCGTGGTCCGATGTGAAGACGATGATCGTGTCATCTTCAAGACCGGATGCTTTCAATGCAGTGAGTGCTCTTCCGATCTGTCTGTCCACAGTTTCTGTCAGACGGTGATACATCCAATTATAGAGATTCCATTGATCGTCATTCCAATCACGCCATCCCGAACTCATCGAGACCATCTCCGGCTGTTCACCGTTGATGGGAGCGATATTTTTAGCGCGCGGGGGAATTTGACTTCGGTACACTTCCGGACTGAGCGATTGCTGGAGTTCAAGGAGACGTTTCGTCTCGAGCACATTCGCTTCGGGAAGATCGTTGGGATATCGCTTATCCATTCCTGCTTTATAGCAGATATCATGTGGATTCATGAAGGAGAGGAACAAAAAGAACGGTTTCTCAGCGTTACGTTTCGCCAATTCCGGCAGAATCGATTCCGCGAAGATCGCCGGACCGTCATAAAAATCTTTTCCGCGAAGATCGAATCCATACTCGGAAACATCGTTCGTTCCGTACAGATGGGTCTTACCATAGTAGAGTGTTTCATACCCGGCATTCTTGAAGAGCATACCCAGCGAACCATCTTTCACGATCTCGAGCACTTTCGTCACATCCGCCGCGGATGTATTCTCTTTCACACCGACTTCGGATGCATAATGCCCGGTCAGCAGCGAGAATCGCGACGGCATACAGACAGGATTAGCGCAATATGTCTTATCAAACCGATAACCTTTTTTTGCGAGCGAATCCATATTCGGCGTTTTCAGCCATTTATTTCCCATGCAGCTCATCATGGTGTATGATTGCTGATCGGTCATGATGAACAGGACGTTCTGCCGTTTCCCTTTGGCATTCAACACTTCGGAAAGTTCTTTCCCTAAGAGATTCCCGCCGAGTATTGTTGACCCCGCAAGCACACCGGCTGATTTAATAAAAGTTCTTCGCTCCATCATTACCTTCCTTGATTGACCATCCATTGATCCGCAAGCACCGTTAATTTTTTGTCAGCGTGTGCAAAGAATATCTTATAGGATTCACAGAAGTGATTTGATCCATTATCTCTGGGATCACGGACCCTGTCCTTCGTACAACCGCCGTGACATTTTTTCAGCCACTCGCACGGGACACATTCTTTCGGCAGCGCCGCTTTCATCTCACCGAATGCTTTCTGGCAGGATGAGTTCAGCATCCATTCCAGTTTATTGGTCCTCAGATTCCCGAGCTTCCATTCGTTCTCTACATAGAAGTCGCACGCATAGACATCTCCCGTATGTTCCACCACAAGATATGCCCCGCAGCTTTCCATGAGTGTGCAGTCCGGTGCTTCAAGTCCGACATACCGATGGAAAACTGAATCGAAATACCGAACGGACGTTGCGGCAACGCCATCCTTGATATCAGCATACCAGAGATCAAATACTTTGGTAAGGAAAGTGCCGTATTGTTCTGCCGTAACGGAGAATGGCGCAGCTTTCGTCCGGTCCTTCGGATCTGTCTCGACACAGGGAATGAACTGCATATAATTCAGTCCGAGCGCTTTATGGTATTCGTAGATCTCTTCAGGGAAATTCACCGAGTAA
>JBMOHT010000341.1:0-2603 GCA_049317705.1 Bacteroidota bacterium
GTTCGACGGCACACGGCTCTCCAGCGGAATGTATTTTGCCCGGCTCACATCGAACGGGAGAACGCAGATACGGAAACTATTATTAATGAAATAATGCAGTGCTCATGCAGAACGATGTGCTCAACGGTATTTCTATACGATGGTCATCGTATAGAATGAAGATCGATCACAAACGTATCCGGAACGTACCCTATGATAAAAATTGCACTTTGTGTCCTCTTCGTTGCATCATCAATTCTTGAGGCGGGTCCAACCCGCAGCATTTCCGTCCATACCGGGACACTGTTCTCGGATTTTGGAGGAAGTTCGGTGCATGCAGGATTTTCACAGACGCTGTACAATTATTTCGGCGGAGAAGTTTCCGCCGGATATTCCAGCCGAACGGCGAATATCAATAACAATGATGTTCTGTATCAGTATGCCGACCTGATGCTGATGTTCAATTACCCGTTGAGCCGTCATGGCTATAACGAAGTGTCGGTTCATCTGCTGGGGGGAAGTATGCTGAATGTGAACATCGCAGCCGAAAACGCCGTGAAAAATAGATCGAACAATATCCATTCCTATTTACTAGGTATGGAGATCAGAGGAATTGCGCTCAGCAAATATGTTTTTTTAGAAGGCTCTGTTCAATATTCATTTTCGATGAAGGATATTGTTGTGGTAGCCGGTAAGAACATCCATCCATCAGGTCTCATCATGAATGTCGCTGTCCGCATTCCGTAGGGATGGGGATGATGCAGCGATGAAATGATCTCAACACTGCGGTTGGATTAGTTGATATGTATTGTTTCAAAGGAAATGATGAAAGGACCAAGTCATACCGCTCATTGCATTGTCCGCATCATTGATGGTTCAACCCGCTTCTCCTGCGGTTCTTTTATTCCCTTCATAACTTTCCACATTTTTGTATTGTTTCAGTGAGTCAGTCCCGTATACGCAGATGGTTCAATTTGTTCACGGTGTCAATTATTGATGACGAAAATGTCAACAATTGTTTATCGTTGGGCGGGATTCATTGATATTCGTTGGAAAAGGAGATATATATTTCTGGTTTAGTTATTGCAGTAAAATGGTATGACATTCCTATTTTATGGCAGTCCGTTGTACAACGTCATGCCCCACTCTATTAATACTTATAAGAAATCAAAAATGAATAGTTCAAAAGAGAATAACGGTCCTGTAAATTACCGTTCCAAAGCTGAGGTATTGTTTGCCGAACGAACCTCGCAGACAGGTACGGTTCAGCCAACGTACGACCAATTGAGAGAACGGATCCGTGAACTGGATATCCAGCGGATCGAAATGGAATTGAATCGTGATGATGTTCTCCGTAAACAGACGTCCGAGCACGAGCACCGAGCTCGATCCGACCGGCAATTCTACGAAGCGCCGGTGCCGTTGTTCATTCTTTCCCGCGACGGAAAAATAAAAGAAACAAACAAACTCGGCGCTCTGATGCTCCAACGGAATACCTCGTCCGCTCAGCACACTTCTCTTGCCGAATTAATTTCGAAGGACTCACAGCCGTTCTACTCCCATTTTCTTTTTTCCGTATTTCAGATCTCCGGAAGCGCATCGTGTGAGGTGATGCTGCATTCCGACGGTCATATACTCTCATCCGTGATGCTCTGCGGTTCCGTTACCGAAGCGAATTCGGAATGCAGCGTTGCAGTGTTCGACATCAGTGGTCAGAAAATGCGCCGCGTATCATTGGAAAAGAGCATCAATAGTTTCCGGAATATGTTCAATCAGCATCATGCCGTTATGCTCTTGATCGATCCCGGAACGGGGGCCATCATCGATGCCAATGTTTCTGCTGCGCGGTTCTATGGGTATTCCATAAACGATCTTCAAAAATTGAATATGAGCGCCATTGAGTCCGCCGCTGAAGCCATCGGTTCGGATGGAGGGTTGCATGCTCGCGTGCATCAGCAGAATGAGTTCGTCTTTCACCACCGGATCGCCGGAGGGGAGAGTCGGACCGTTGAAGTGCATTCCTCTCCGGTTGAATTCGATGGACGACAACTGCTCTTTTCCATCATCAATGATATCACCGACAGACAGCAGTCCGAACATTTGCTCCGGAAAAGCGAGGAGAAGTACCGGGGACTGGTATACTTTTCGAACGACCCGATCTTCAGTTTCAATCCTGATGAAACGTACCGCTTTGTGAACGAAGCATTCGCACGACCGTTCGGTAAGAAGCCGGATGAGATCATCGGTCACAAACCGCATTCCGTCTTTTCTTTTGAAGAGGCTGAAAAGCGATTGACGATCGTCAGGGGAGTATTCCAATCGGGCGTGAAAAGGGAGATCGAAGTGAAGGTCCTTACACAGTCCGGCGATACCAGGTATTTCCTGACGATGGCGGATCCTATCAAAGATGAAGAAGGGAAAGTGCAATACGTTTCGTGCATCGCTAAAGACATCACTGAACGCAAACAGGTCGAGATCGAGCGCGAACACCTGATCACGGAACTGCAGAATGCACTTGAGCATATCAAGACACTCAAAGGGATCGTTCCGATCTGTTCCTCCTGCAAGAATGTCAGGGATGATGAAGGATTCTGGGAACAGGTGGAATCGTATGTGCAGAAACA
>JBMOHT010000342.1:0-2554 GCA_049317705.1 Bacteroidota bacterium
TGATCTTCACCTGGGGACGAAGCGCGAAGGAACTCGGCGTGACACCGCGGACGATGATGTTCCCCATATCCTTCGTCTCTTTTTTTCTGAGATTGATGATGGTAACGACATCGGATGAGCCGAACGGTTTTCCGTCGTTCATCTGTGCCACTTCGGGGAATGTTGTGATGATGCCGATCTGATCGCGGCTGACGGCGCTCATCATCTCGCTGCCGGCGCTTTTCCGGAGGATGATCACATTGTCGTTCGTTCCGGTGGAGACCATCGTGTCCTGCACGCCCTGTGCCAGCATCAGCACGGCAGCGAAGACGAAGACGACGAGTGCGATACCGGAAACGGTCAGTGTTGTGGTGAGCCGGCGCGCCCAGAGATTACGGATGTTATAGGAGAATGGAATTTTCATAATTTGTTTTTGTAATATCCCCTTCGCTTCACTCAGGGGAACATTGATGTTAGCAATGGATTCCCGCCAAGAACATGCGGGAATGACAATGAGTTTATATTTGTGGTGTTCCTTTGATCAACCGATCTGCCGCAGTCCGTCCACGATCTGCATCTTTGCGGAACGGTACGCCGGAAAGACCGCCGCGACTGCGCCGACAAGAATGGAGAATGCCGCCGCCATGGCGATGGTGGAACCTGCCATCTTGAATACCGGGAACATCGTCGGGAACTGTGCGCCGAATCCTTCACACACCGGGAACGCCAGGAGAATACCTGCCGCACCGCCCAGCATAGAGATGAAGAGCGATTCACCGGCGATGAGTCCCACAACATGGAAATTCGTGAACCCAAGCGTCTTCAGCACCGCATATTCTCTGATCCTCTCGCGGGCGGACATGATGATGGTGTTCGCCAGCACCATCAGAATGATGCCGATGATGACGTATGAGACGAGTTCCAGCGATGTGATGATCGCACCGGAGAGCGAGACGAAACTCTGTTGGAATGCTTTTTCTGTTTCGGTCTTCGTCTTCGCGGCGGAGTTCGTATAGATGGCATCGATCGCTTCGGAGACAGCCGGCGCATCATTCATATTGCCGATCTTGATGATGTACCAACCCACGTGATCGGTCGCCCAGGCAGCCACCTGACGGCTCCGTTCGTTCAGATAGTCCCACTGAAAGAACATCTGCGTTTCATCGGCACTCTTGTCGTTCCCCTTATAGATGCCGGTAACGACGAATTCCCAATCGCCGGGATAGATATCCCCTTTGATGTTGATGATATCGCCGATCTTGAAGCCTTGCTGTGCGGCGAGTTTCCGTCCGACAATGCAGGCATTCCGCTGTTTTTTGAATGCCGCAAGCTGGTCATCGGGAACGGAATATTCGGGGTAGACCTTGAAGATGGTCTCAGGATCGACCGCGATGCGGGGGAAAAAGTTCTCGAAGCTCTGGTCCTTATAGGTCCCCTGGAACCAGTTGGCGAACGACACGGTCGTAACGCCCGGGACCGCTTCGATCTGACTCTTGTATGAATACGGCAGCGGGAATATGAACGACACCGCATGCCGCGTGATGAGTCTGTCCGCAGCGGAGGCCTCGACACCGTAGGACCAGGCGGTCACCACAGTGCGGAGAAGACCGAACGCGAGCACCGCAACGGCGATACCGAGGATCGTCAGCAGGCTGCGCAGTTTGTGCCGCAGAAGATTCTTATAGACGAGTTTTAATACATTCATGATGGTTTATTGGATGAGGATTCAAAAAATTTATTTAGAGGTCAGCTCGCCTTTGTCGAGATGCTGTATCTTATGGGCGCTCTCCGCCGCATGAGGATCGTGCGTGACCATGATGATCGTCTTTTTGAATTCGCTGTTCAGTCTGCCGAGCAGTGTCAGGATCTCCTCTGCCGATTTCCTGTCCAGATCTCCCGTCGGTTCGTCGCCGATGAGCAGTGTCGGGTCGGTCACAACGGCGCGGGCGATGGCCACACGCTGCTGCTGTCCGCCGGAAAGCTGGCGCGGTGAATGGTCCATACGGTCCGCCAGACCGACAACGCTCAGCACCGCTTCCACGCGTTCCTTCTTCTCTTTCTTGGAAAGATTCGTCAGGAGCAGCGGCAGTTCCACATTCTCGTATGCGGTCAGCACCGGAAGCAGATTATAGAACTGGAAGACGAATCCGATATTGCGTGAGCGCCATTTGGCGAGCGCGGATTCGTTCAGTTTCGCGATATCGGTGCCGGCAACAACGATGGAACCGGATGTCGGCTGATCGATGCCCGAGATGAGATTCAGCAGTGTGGTCTTGCCGGAACCGGACGGTCCCATCAGCGCGAGGAATTCCCCTTCGGGAACATCGAGCGAGATATTCTGCAGCACGGGGATCTCCAGCGTGTCGCGCTTGTACACTTTGGTGACGCTCTTTACTTCAACGAGTGTTGACATAGGATTTAATGTTGAGTGATAAATGATGAATTATGAATTCAGAATGATAAATTATTTATTCATTACGCCTGCTGTATTGTAATACATATCTCTCGCAAAGACGCAAAGTCGCAATAAATGGATTTATTTCATTTATTGAATCAAGATCATGCGTTTTGTTTC
>JBMOHT010000343.1:0-2516 GCA_049317705.1 Bacteroidota bacterium
ATGCATTGTAATGACACGTTTGCTGAGAGTGCTGGTCATAGAGGAACAATCGAATGTTTCGGGAAGTGTCCGGGAATATATTGAAGCAAATTTCTCTCCGGTCTTTGTGATGGAAATCGAGCATATCGATGATGGTCTTGCGATGCTCAAGGAATGGTCTTTCGATATCATCCTGTTGGATGTTGATATGCCGGGTATGGACGGAATCGAGATGATCCGTCGCATCTCATCGGCGCGTTCACAAAGCATTATTATCATTCTGTCATCACATCGGGACGCCGCATTTGTCGATCGAGCCATTCAGGCCGGCGCATCAGGGTTTGCAATAAAAGAGAATGCTTCATTCGAATTATCCGACCGGATGGCACATATGGTGGGCCCTCGGTAGACATCCAGACCTCATCGAACGGTTTACGGAATGACGATCGATGATTCATTCAGTAAGAGAAGAACGGAGGAGATACAATGCTCAATAAAAAATTGACCCTGCTGCTGATCGAGGACCATTCCGGTTTCCGGAAATGCACACGCGAATATCTTGAATTTGTCATGCCGAATGTATCGGTGATCGAAGCGGGAGGGAGTGAACAGGCGTTTGCACTGCTGAAGATCCATCCTATAGAACTTGTCATCACCGATTTCAACCTGCCGGGAATGAACGGCATCGAGATCACCGGTGATCTTGTCGTAAAGTACCCCGGAACGAAGATCATCATGATGACAGGACATTATGAGGAAGAGATCGTCCGCAGCGCATTCACCGCAGGCATTATGGGATTTGTCACGAAACATGATTCGTCACTCGACCTGGTCGACTGTATTGAAGCTGTTATGAAAGGCGGAACCTTCGTCAGCAGGTCTGTACGACTGAACCGCTTGAACCACCACATGCAGGAAATATCACACCACACCGTTCATTAACAAAGGAGGTCGAATGAGATACCGTTCCGTCGTTCCCTTGATAGTGCTCTTCGTATTGGTCGCTTTTGGCCAATCGAACAAGACCGCGTCGCCCCAAAAGACCGCCGCATGTTCATGGCTTCCCTTCGGAAATAATAAGATCGACGGAACCGTGATCGCGATGGCAATATCGGGGAACGATGTCTACGTCGTCGGTGACTTCACTGTGGTGGACGGCATCACCGTGAACCATATCGCAAAATGGGACGGTATCAAATGGTCTGCACTCGGACAGGGAGCCGATGATATTGTTCACAGTGTCGCAATATCGGGAACGGACATTTATATCGGCGGCAATTTTGTCCATGCGGGCGGAAAGGATATCAAATACATCGCTCGGTGGGACGGCACGGAATGGCATTCATTGGGGACGGGTGTTGATTATCGTGTGAATGCATTATCCGCATCTCATGATACGCTTATCGCCGGCGGTGCGTTCACTTCTGCAGGAGGAAAACCTGTCTGGTTCATCGCCCGCTGGGATGGTTCTGCGTGGTGGCCGCTGGGATATGGGCTGGACAATGAAGTGATTACTGTGAAGATCTACGGTGGGAATATCTATGCCGGCGGAAGATTCTATACAGCATGGGCAGACAATGTTCCAAATTACGGGACCGTTCTCAATTACATCGGTCGATTCGACGGCACAAAATGGAATGCAATGGGTGTGGGGATGCATGATGGATTGTCAGATTCGTACGTAATTGATATCGATGCGAAGAACAACACCATCTATGCGGGAGGGGATTTCCGAAGTGCTGGTGGAGTCTGGGCGATGGGTGTAGCACAATGGAACGGTACAAAATGGGATTCCATCGGATGGGGAGTGAATGTAGGTACAGTGACAGCGATACGTGCATCCGGCAGCAATGTGTATGTCGGCGGAGGGTTCGATATCGTCGATTCGGGCCGCTTCATTCCAACATGGAATGTGGCACGGTGGGACGGAAAGCACTGGTATGGTGTCGGTGGCGGTGTCCGCGGTGAATACGGCGCACATGTGCCGATGCTTGCCTGCTTGGAAGTCGATTATTTTACGAAGACTGTCATCGTCGGCGGATATTTCAACAGAGCACTCAAAACGTATGATGATCAAAATCCATTCAACTATACGATGATCGCGCAGTTCACCGATTCGGATAATAACTTTTCCGATCCGCCGCCGCCCCCGCCCCCTCCTGTCTTCCCGACGGACGATATCATCAAATTCCAGCTGGATAACCTCATTTACAGTCCGCCCGAAGGACCGTTAATGTCTCCGCTGCCGAATGTCTTTGCCTACACAGGATATCATTGGGGCGATGCTGTCACAAAGACAAGCGGTATCTCTACATCACTCGCCGGCATCAGCGCGTCCGATCTCACATTCAAATTGAATGCAGGCAAACTCATAACGTTCAGTCTGGTGAATTTTCCGAACGGACGAGTGGGGGACGAACGAGTGTACGGTGTCGATACCGGATATATCGCTGTTGCCGGCGTACCGAAACTGAAATTCAAACAGATCGTTTGGCATTCAAAATCATTCTATCCGGTGAACGGAATGAAGGACAGTA
>JBMOHT010000344.1:0-2495 GCA_049317705.1 Bacteroidota bacterium
GGGAGGAATCTGGAATGGAGTTCGTTGAGCGGTCCCGGATATCCGTTCAATGTTGTCATTCAAAATAACACAACTCTCGATCTGGGAGCGAACGGCGGGACGGGAACGGCCTGGACGATTGGAAATGATCTGACGATCGTTAATGGTTCTTCGCTGACAATGAACGGCGATGGGAATGAAATGGCTTCTCCGTTGGTCGTGCTGAGAAATGTCACGAATGACGGAAATATTGCACTATCATCTTTGGCAGGCGGTGATCTTCAGGTCCGGAAGGATTATCTGCAGAATGATAACGGTTCCATTACATCCAATGCCGCTGCGATGATCATGAACGGGAATACCCATCAGAATATTTCGCGGATCGCAAATTATGGTTACATCTCAGTTGATTCGTTAATCATCGATAATTCGCTCGACACAGTGATGACGAATAATCTTGTCCTGTCGATCAACAAAGGACTCGTTCTTCAAAACGGAATCTTTCGAACCGAAAGTATCGAAAGCGGCGGTCCAACAACGATCACCGCGGTCTCCGGAAATTTTGCCGATGTCCCCAACAGCATCACATTCTATGGTCCGGCAGAGATCTCCGGCGACGTATTGTTCCGCGATCTGAACCTTCACGGTGCGACGGGTTTCGGCACCGGGTCAACGGTTTCCGGCATTCTTGAACTACTCTCCGGAAGCAGTGTCGTCAATGATCCGCCTACTTACGCGAACGGTTCAACACTAAAGTATTACACCGGTGGTGTGTTTTCCCGCGGGTTGGAGTGGAGCGCAACAACCGGTCAAGGGTATCCTTATCACGTCGATATACGGAACAATACCACACTGAAACTCGGCGCAAACTTCGGGATGAGTACGCCGCGTTCGATGGCCGGTTCATTGTACATTCAGTCCGGTTCTACATTAACGATGAACGCGATTGAGACAGGGATGTCCGAAGCATTGTCGGTCGCCGGAAACATCACGAACGACGGTTCGCTCATCTTATCGATTGATCCCGGCGGGGACTTGAATGTCGGCGGCAATTGGTCCGGCACAGGTTCATTCAATTCGTATGATAGGCTTGTCACATTCAATGGATCAGGACAGACGCTGACCGGACCGACGATGTTCACCGATCTGACGATCGGCGGGAGCGGGAACACGCTTACGTTGAATAACAATATCACGGTGAACGGCATACTCGACCTCACCGACGGTTATGTTGTGACCGGTGCTGATACACTGACCGTCAGTTCCACCGGTTCGATCAGTCTAACATCCGGCTATGTGAAAGGGAATCTGCGGAAAGAATTCCCTGCTTCGGATGGCGATTTTTGGTTTGAGATCGGCGACGGGTCACAATATGTTCCTGTCTATATTTCGCTCACGTCAGTCACGACACCAGGTTTTCTCACAGTCTCATCATCCACGACAGGACCTGATCTGACGGGGAGCAATATCGATCCGTTGAAGAACCTGAACCGTTTCTGGACCATCGGGAATGAGGGAGTAACATTTTCACAGTCGATGGTCTCTTTCTATTATAACCCTGCGGAAGTGGACGGCGGGGCCGATTATAATACGTTCGTGATCAAACGGCACGACGGGATCCAATGGAATACAGTGTCCCGTACCGGATTGGGCGACGGGAGGTTCGATGCGGAACCGTTTACTGATTTCGGCACCTTCGCATACGGAGCACTCGTCACCAATGATATCACCGCCTCGGTAATGACCTCCGGCGGATCGATCAGTCCTGCAGGTATCACCGCCGTTTCATATGACGGGAACCAATCATATAGTATCACTCCTGATGTCGGGTTCACAGTTGACCATGTTGATGTTGATGCGGCGAATCTGGGTGCGCTTTTATCGTATGATTTCTTGAATGTGATTGCGCCGCACACGATCGAGGCATATTTCACGCCGGTGGTCTGCACATTGTCCGTGAATATTTACGGATTCGGCATGTCTTCTCCCGGTACGACGCAGATCAATTACGGCACCGATCAACGGTTCTTTTTCACACCGGATCCCGGCTACCATATAGACAGCGTGCTCGTTGATTACGTCAAAACGGATTCGCTTGCAAGTTATACCGTTATCAATGCGACATCGTCGAAGTCCATTGATGTCTATTTCTCCCCGAATTATTCGGTGACATTCCGGGTGGATATGCGTCCTGCAATTCAGCACGGGAAATTCGTCCCGTCCACTGATTCGGTCATCCTTCGCGGAAGTATTGCACCGCTACTTTGGACGGGCACTTCATATCTCCTGACGGACGGAAATAATGATTCTATTTATACGTTAACAACGGACCTGTATGCCATCGATTCACTCTTCTACAAGTATGTTCTGATCCATCGCGGATTGGAAATGTGGGAACGGGAAACGCCGGTGAATCAGAATCGTGTGTATGTACTGACGGGATCGGAGACACTACCAGTCGATTCGTTCGATGATCTGCCGGCGTATACTCGGGTGTTCGGCACCTATGCCAGCGA
>JBMOHT010000345.1:0-2475 GCA_049317705.1 Bacteroidota bacterium
GGTATGGTTTTATTGAGGATTAATCCTTCTTTCATCCCAAAGCTGTATATCCTTTCCCATTTCAATTCCATAACATTCTTAAAGAATGTATCTGCCGGAGCTTCGGAGAAGTAATATTCCAAAAGGATGAAAAGAGGATCAACCCTTCGTATATTGAATGTATGAAGGTCAATCGTGGAACAACATTCGGCAGATGACCGTTATCTATTTTCTCTCGGTCTGTCCGGATACGAACGATATTTACTACGAAGGAATTCACCTATGGACGATGCCTTGTTTCTTCACAGGCTGCAATTTGCATTCACTATTTCATTCCATTATCTCTTTCCGCAGTTGACGATGGGGCTTGGACTGATCATCGTGATCATGAAAGGTCTTGCATTAAGGACGGGAAACGAGTTCTATAATAACAGCGCCCGATTCTGGGCGAAGATCTTTGCCATCAATTTTGCTGTGGGAGTTGTCACCGGAATCCCGATGGAATTCCAGTTCGGAACGAACTGGGCCCGGTTCTCCACTTTCGCAGGCGGAGTCATCGGACAGACGCTGGCGATGGAAGGAATGTTTGCATTCTTTCTGGAATCAAGTTTCCTTGGATTGTTCTTATTTGGAGAGAAAAAACTCAGCAAGAAGATGCACTTCGTTGCGGCGTTCATGGTGTTCCTCGGTTCGTGGCTCTCTGGATATTTTATTGTAGCCACCAATGCGTGGATGCAGCATCCTGTTGCCTATCAGATGGAAGCAAGCGGGAATGTATCGCTCACAAGTTTTTGGGGACTGCTGTTCAATCCCTGGGTCGGATGGCAGTACGCTCACACAATGATCGGATCCGTTGTGACCGCATCATTTGTTGTTGCTTCCGTCGGGGCGTATTACCTGCTCGCCCGCCGGGATGAAGAATATGGAAAACTCTTCGTGCGGATCGGGGTCATTGCCGGACTTATCTCATCATTCCTAATGGCGTTTCCCACAGGAGACGGTCAGGGGAAAAATATTGCGTTCAACCAGCCGGCGACCCTTGCTGCGATGGAGGGATTATTTAAAACAGAGAACGGTGCTCCCCTTGTTCTTATCGGTCAACCGGATGTTGAGAAGAAAAGACTCGATAATCCTATCTATATTCCGAATATGCTCAGCTTTCTGACATATAATAGATGGAAAGCGGAAGTAAAAGGACTCGATGCATTCCCGGAGCAGGAACATCCGACCAACATCCCGCTGCTCTATTATAACTACCATATTATGGTCGGACTGGGAACAATGTTCATCGGACTCATGTCTCTTGCCGCGCTGCTGTTGTGGAAAAAAACGCTGTTCACGGTGCGGAGCGTCTTATGGATGCTGATGCTTGCATTCCCTTTTCCCTACATTGCAAACACTGCCGGATGGACAACAGCAGAATTAGGACGACAGCCATGGCTGGTCTATGGACTGATGAAAACTGAATCCGGTACGTCGGCGTTGGTCACCGCCGGTTCTACGATGTTCACACTGCTCGGATTTGCAGGGATGTATTGCGTTATCGGTCTTTTATTTATCCTGCTGGTGGTAAAAACGATCAACATCGGTCCTGCTCCCGCAGCGAATACTCATTAAGAAATGAAAGTAACGAAAGGATAATTATGGAAATATTCTGGTTTGTCGTAGTTGCGTTCATGCTGGCAATGTATGTGATCCTCGACGGGTTCGATCTGGGTGCGGGCATCCTTCATTTATTCATTGCAGACAATGACGATGAACGCAGGACCGTTCTCAATGCGATCGGACCTGTATGGGACGGAAATGAAGTCTGGATCCTCGCCGCAGGCGGAACGCTGTATTTCGCATTTCCCTTATTGTATGCATCGAGCTTCAGCGGATTCTATCTTCCGCTCATCATCGTTCTGTGGCTAATGATGCTGCGCGGACTTGGAATAGAACTTCGTCATCACATCGACAATCCATTGTGGAAGACATTCTGGGATGGATCATTCGCGATAGGAAGCGGACTGCTTGCGATATTTCTCGGCGCAGCACTTGGGAATGTTGTGCGAGGGGTTCCGCTGAATGCGGACGGATATTTCTTTGAACCGCTCTGGACCTCGTTCACCGTCCAGCCCGAAGCCGGGATCCTCGACTGGTTCACAGTATTGATGGGAATCGTCGGATTCAGCACACTCTCGGTGCACGGGGCAAACTATCTCGCAATGAAGACCGAAGGGAATGTTCAGACCCGTGCAAGGCAATATTGTTCATATGCTGTGTGGGGAGTCCTGGTCACTTCCATTGCCGCTTTTTTCAGTGCATCCTCAATCCGGCCGGAGATCCTGAATAATTATACTGAACATTGGTGGGGGAATATCTTCCCTCTTCTGGGAGCAGCTGGGTTGACCGGAATGTTCATCTTCAATAAACAGCAGCGCGATGTGAAGGCATTCCTATCATCATCAATATTCATCGGAGGAATGCTGGCAAGCACGGCGTTCGGACTATTTC
>JBMOHT010000346.1:0-2472 GCA_049317705.1 Bacteroidota bacterium
ACTCGAGAACGATTCATCCATTACGGCGGTGATCGTTGCGTGTCATCACTCACCTTACACCAACAGCTCCATCGTCAGTTCGAACGAGGATGTCCAAACTTCGTTCGTCCGTCCGTTCGTAAGGTCCAAAAAAGGAAAAGTGTTCATCACCGGACACGCACATACGCGGGAACATTTCAGAATGGACGGGAAGGATTTCCTTGTGATCGGCGGCGGTGGCGGACTGCAGCAGCCGCTGAAGGATACATCGGATGCAGTATGGATCGGAGAGAAAATCATTCCGCGACAGTTCTTCCACTTCATCCGCTGTGAACTGCGGAGCGATTTGATGCTCTTTCAAATAGAGATGCTGAAGGAGGATGGTTCGGCAGCGGAGATCGTTGAAACGATCAATATTCCAATTTTTTAGAAATATCCTGTTTTTTCTTCAACTCGTTGTATCTTTGATTCGACAGAACAGAACGAATACCGAGCACCGTCATCGCAATTCCTCCCCCCGCAATTACCGCACCGAACAATATCTGCTGCGGCAGGATATCCTGCACGAGCTCCGAGACATGCGCATCGCCCTTCAACTTCAAATATGTTTTTACCATCGCCCACAGTATTGCCGCACCCACTTCCATCAGCGTCAGTCCAACGAACATGACGAGAAATGATTCCGTCATATCCCGCTGAGGACGGAGCGCATCCGTATCCAGCTGGTCGAATGTCAGGAACAATGAACGCTCGAATCGATGCTTCTGTTCCTGACGATAGAACAGATACCAACTGATTGGGATCACCAAAACAAAGAGTGCGTTCATCGTTTCTCCTTCTGTTGCTGCCGATACAGCAAAAGATCCCTGCGGCCCAGCATCAGCATCGAGACGGCAATGCCGTACGGCGCCGCAAGCAGTAGCGGGTGGACTGTGATGGGGAAAAAGAATGTGATGTAGACCAGGAATCCTATGAACAGAATCGTCACGGTGGAAACGAGAATGATCCCCAAAAGGTCCTTGTGAATCACCGGATCCTCCGGCATAATCCCCTCTTTCAGTCCGGCAATGGTGAGGATATGAGCTTTCTTTCGTTTCCGGTATTCGTAGATGAGCGATAGAACAACGGCCGCTTCGATAAGATAGGTCTGCATGGGTGATTCTCTCCTGTTTATTCATTAGACTGGACCAGCCGATATTTTCTTTCACCGTGAAAGAAAATTCTTTCCGGCGGAGTCTAATACCATACATGCAGTCATTCAAAGATATCGTTGATACATACTCCGGGCAGGTGTACAATCACGCCCTTTCTTTGCTGAAATCGAAAGAAGATGCCGAAGAAGCGACGCAGGATGTCTTCCTGAAGATCAGCAAGGCGATCGAATTGTTCCGCGGAGATGCCAAACTCTCCACGTGGATCTGGAGGATCACTGCGAATGTCTGCTATACACGGCTGGCGAAGAAGAAACTCCCGTCAGTCGCTCTTGAAGACGGTGCACTCAACGTTGAGGACCCGCATTCTTTCATCACTGAGATCAACAGAGCGGAATCGCGCAAGGTCATAGAAGATGCACTTTCCCTCCTGCCGCAGCAGCAGGCATCCATCCTGCTCCTCTTTTATTTTGAAGGGATGAACTATAAGGAGATCGCGGCGGTCTTCAATATTCCGGAAGGGACGATCGCCACACAGCTTCACCGCGGGAAAGTATCGTTACGCAGACATCTTGGAAGAACGGAACGGGAGTCATTATGAACACGGGAAGATCAATTGAGGTTCTCTTACAAACACACGTCACCATCGAAGAATTGAATGCACTGTGTTCTTCCGGGACATTGACCGCTGAAGAAGAGCGCATCGTTCGCGCACATATCGATGTGATCGCAGCACTTCAAACGCTTCCGAGAGAATATGTTCCGGTGTCATTGAAACAATCCTTATATCAATTGGATAAGGACGATGAACACTCCCGTGCTCATAAAAATATTTTTCGTGCACTCCTTCCATTCGCACCATACGCAGTTATCTCGCTGTTCGGATCCCTGCTGCTCTCCGCCGGGACAACAAATACTTTCATTCTTGTTTCGCAGATCATTTTCCTCAGTCTTCTCTTCGGAGCAGTTTTCTATACACTATTCAAATCGAAGATCTTCCGCATTTAAACGAAAAAAGGGAGCATCATTGCTCCCTTTAGCGTATACATCGCTTTCTATTCTCAGTTCACCGCGGCAGATATTTCCTGATCACCGTGATCAGTTCCGCGGGATCGGTCGGCTTCACCAGATACTCGGTCACGCCGATCCGTTTCGCATGGTCCTTGAATTCTTTCTGGATGAAGGCGGACATGATCAGGAACGGCATGCGGAGTCCTTTCGTGCGGATGTTCGTAAACACATCCATCCCCGTCGGTTTGCCGATGCCGAAATTCACATCGCAGATGACGAGCGACGGCCGCTGTTCGGTGATGAGCTTCACGGCCGCTTCCGGTGTCTCGGC
>JBMOHT010000347.1:0-2463 GCA_049317705.1 Bacteroidota bacterium
ACAGCAGTTGTTTCTGTCCGACGGAAAGTGTGGAGCCTCGTTCTTTCACTTCTTCGTCATACTTCTTCGGCATGGACTCGATGAACCGGTCCACTCCCACGATACGGCATGCTTCTTTGATCCGCTCGAGTGAAATGCTTTCTTTTCCGAGATTCACATTCCCTTTGATGTCACCGGAGAAAAGGAACACATCCTGCAGCACCACAGCGATATGACTTCGCAGATCGGAGAGCGCTACTTCGCGGATGTTGATGCCGTCGATAAGGATCTCCCCTTTTTGGATCTCGTAGAATCTGGAGAGCAAATTGATGATGGTCGTCTTCCCCGCACCGGTATGTCCTACAAATGCCGCCGTCTCACCCGGATTGATCGTGAACGAGACATCCTTCAGCACCCAATCCTCGTTATTGTAGGCGAACCAGACGTTCCGGAATTCGATCTTGCCGCTGATGGTGTTGAACTGTTTCGCATGTTCCGGTTCTGCAATGAACGACCGGTCGTCGAGCAGTTTGAAGATCCGCTCGGAGGACGCCATAGCGGTCTGCATGATATTATATTTTTCAGAGAGATCGCGGATAGGACGCCAGAACATCTCGTTGAACTGCAGGAACGCCATCACGGTCCCGATCGTCACGGTCCCCTGCAGCGCGTTCCCTCCCGCATACCAAATGATCAAGCCGACAGCCACCGCGCCGACAAGGTCCACGCCGGGATAAAAGATCGCATAGTAGAAGATCGATTTGATGTTCGCTTCACGGTGTCCGGCATTGTGCCGTTCAAATTCGCTATAGGCTTTCTTTTCGCGGTTAAAGATCTGGTCCACGAGCATACCGGTGATGTGTTCCTGCATGAAGGTGTTGATCCGTGCGATGTAGAGACGGACCTCGCGGTATGCTTCGCGGGCCTTTTTCCGGAAGAGGAATGTTCCATAGATGAGGAACGGAAGAACGCTGAGAGAGAGCAAGGCCAGCGGCACATTCATGGAGAACATGAACCAGACGATGCCGATGATCATGAATACGTCGCTGAAGACCATCACGATACCGGAAGAGAACATCTCGTTCAGTACCTCAACATCGTTCGTCACGCGGGTGATGAGTCTGCCGATGGGATTCTTGTCATAGAACTTCAGGGAGAGCTTCTGCAGATGACGGAAGAGTTCCATCCGCAGATCAAAAATGGTCTCCTGTCCGATCTTCTGCGTGAGATATGCATTATAGTACTGCACAACACCGCGGACGATCAGTAGTCCCAGAAAGAGCAGTGTGGTCTGAAGGAGTCCTTCACTGTCCTTATTCGCGATGTTAACATCCACAGCGATCTTCGTGAAGTACGGACGGACCGCCTCAAGCGCTGAGACCGCAAGAGCGAAGAATATCGCCAGCAGCACCTGCCATTTATACGGACGCAGATAGAACACCAAACGGCGCATCAGTTGCGCATCATATGCTTTACCTAAAATCTCATCATCCTGCATTGATCAACTCAAAAGTCATAAAGTGAAAAGTAAAAAGTATTATTTCTTATTATTCTTAGCTGTTCGAACACTTGCCCCAAGGATCTTCTTTATCTCTTCCGCTTCTTGAATCAATTCCGATAATCCGGCAGGTCTCACCATTTTTTTATCCCTGACGATCCGAAGCCAATAATGCGTCTCGCGGGATTCTTTCAAAGCGATATTCAATTTGTGAATGAAATCCAGTCTTGATTCTCCGGATCTGGATTCTTCAACATTAGCACCAATAGATGTTCCGGAACGAGCCAACTGCCGGGCCACAGTATTTCCGGAATGTGTATTGGGGATGGAATCAACAATATCTAACACGCGAAGAGCGAAATCATACGTCCTGACATCGATATCAATTTTATCATAAGCCATACTGCCTCCTAAGATAAGATTTATATTCTTGTGACTTTTGACTTTTAACTTATTCCTTTATGAAAGGCTTTCGAGCTCTCTTTCCAACAATTGTTTTTTGTACAGACCGGCGTAAATGCCGTTCAACGCGACCAGAGCATCATGATTCCCTTGTTCAACGATCTTACCGCCGTTCAGAACGATGATATTATCCGCGTCTTTTACCGTCGAGATACGATGAGCGATGATGATGCTTGTGCGGCCTTTCATCAATCCTTTTAATTTCTGAAGGATCGTCTCTTCTGTATAGGTATCGACTGCAGAAAGCGCATCATCCAGGATAAGGATCTTCGGTTTGCGCAAAATCGCTCTTGCAATACTTGTCCGCTGTTTCTGTCCGCCTGAGAGTGTGATACCGCGTTCACCGAGCATTGTCTCGAACTGTTGGGGGAAATCAGCAACATCCTTGGCAATCTGTGATATTTCCGCAGCTTCAAGGATGAGTTCACGATTGGCTTCATCATCACCGTAGCGGATATTCTCAGCGATGCTGTCGGAGAACAGGAATGTCTCCTGCGGAACATAACCGATATGTTTACGCAGCA
>JBMOHT010000348.1:0-2456 GCA_049317705.1 Bacteroidota bacterium
GTCTGTCCGTCCACCCAATTGATGAAGCCGAAGATCACCCAACTCAGCAGATAACTCTGGAAGATAGTGTACATGCCGAGATCGGTCCAGAATCCTTTGCGAAACAACGGCTGACCGTCCGTGTACGGCATGTACCGTTCACAGACGATCATGATGAGTGCGGACGTAATGATGATCACCGGCGAGAGGACTTCGAGACTCATCATGCAGCGATGGACTCCCGTACTCTGCGGAGTTTCTTGCGGGGACCGAGTTCGCTCTCGTATACTTTTTTCACTCCGTCGCCGACCGCCTTTTCAATATCGCGGATATTGGAGACAAGCCGGATCAGTCCGCCAATCTCCACGGACGCCGCCTGGTCGCTTCCCCACATCGCGCGGTCCAGCGTGATATGCCGTTCCACGAATGTTGCGCCGAGTGCAACGGCAGCCCAGGTGGTCGATAATCCCGTTTCGTGTCCCGAATAACCGATGGGGCAGGCGGGATATTTTGCTTTCAACGTGTGGATCATTCTCAGATTCAACTCTTCCGGCGGACATGGATACGTTGAAGTCGCATGAGCGATCAGAATATTCTCCGTGCCGAGTTCGTTCACGGCATGTTCGATCTCCGCCTGATCGGACATTCCCGTCGAAAGGATCAGCGGTCTTTCTGTCGACTGTTTTTTCTTCAGCAATGAAATATCGGTCAGTGCAGCGGATGCCGCTTTATAACAGACAGGATCGAACCGCTCGATGAAATCAACGGATTCTTCGTCCCAGCAGGAAGCGAACCAGAGGATCTTCCGTTCCTTGCAGTACCGGTCGATCTCCGCATACTGCTCTTCGCTGAATTCCACCATGTACCGGTATTCCAGGTACGTCATTTTTCCCCAGGGGGTTTCGCGGATGATGTCGCGCTGTTCCTTCGGTACGCATAATTCCGGGGTCCGTTTCTGGAATTTGACCGCATCACATCCGGCGATCGCTGCGCCGTCGATCAGTTTCTTTGCGATCTCCATCGAACCGTTATGATTGATGCCGATCTCGCCGATAATGAACACACGCTCTCCGTCGCCGACGGTGCGGTTGCCGATCTGAATGTTGTTGCTCATAGGTACTCTCCCTAGAAATGATGGTGGTGTTAATACAATTTTATTTTGATGACATTACCAGGCGGTCCAGCCGCCGTCTACGATAAGATTTGCACCGGTCATATAATTCGATGCATCGCTCGCGAGAAAGACCAACGCCCCTTTATAATCAGTCGGTTCTGCCATTCGGCCCAACGGAGTCCGTTGGGAATAATTCTTCACAAAATACTCTTCCTGTCCTGCAAACACTCCGCCGGGACACAGAGCATTCACACGGACCCCTTTGTTTCCCCAATACGCGGCGAGATATTTTGTAAAGGAGATCACCGCACCTTTTGTGGCGGGATATGAGGGCGATTTGAAGAACGGCTGCGTGCCGTCCGGACGAAGATACAATGATTGATCAGGAGCGACGAGTCCGTACGTGGATGCGACATTGATGATGCTGCCGGTGCCGCGTTCCGCCATGACGGAGCCGAGCACCTGAGAACAGAGGAACATTCCGGTGACATTCACATCGAACGAGCGCTGCCACAGTTCAAGCGGATAGGATTCGAATTTTGACTGCTCGGCGGCTGATTCCGGTGATTCGAATTTATCGTTGATGGCCGCATTGTTCACGATGATATCGATGTAATCGAAGAAACCGAGAACACTCGAACGCAATTGTTCAACGGAGGACCGCTGAGTGATATCCGCACCGACGCCGAGTGTTGTTGCACCGGTGTTCAAATTCAATTCATGCGCGAATTCAACGCATGCGTCGGCGTTCACATCCGTTACGACCACATGCGCTCCTGCTTCGGCGAGTGCGTAACAATGCTGCCGGCCGATCAGTCCAAGCGACCCGGTGACAACGGCAACTTTTTCATTCAGAGAAAAAAGGTCCATCGTCATACCGCCTTCTTCGGTTTCATGTTGAAGTTGCTTGTTTTTCTGAAGACCGGTTCCACCGGCTCGCCGCGGAGCATCGAACGGACATTCTTTCCGTCGACCGCCGATTTCAGCATCGGCAGTATCTCGCGGTAGGCCGATAATGTGTATTCAATGTCGGCATCGGTGTGGGAGAGACTCATATTGTGGAATCCGGTCCACAGGATGCCGCGTTTGATCAGCTCCTGCTGGACGAATGATTTCATTTCAAGAGGATTACCGAACGACGCATCGAAGGTGACGATGGTTCGGCAGCCGAAGCCGGAACATCGTGCGAACGACACACCGCAGTCATCCGCGATCTGGTTGAATGCGTGCTTCAGTTTCGTCCCCTGTGCCGCGAGATATTCCGGGACACGCCGGTCCAGCAGTTCGTGGATCGTTGCCTGAGCAGCGGCAAGGGAGAGCGCTTCGCCGCCGAAGGTGGTGAAGAAAAATACTTCCTTCTCCA
>JBMOHT010000349.1:0-2451 GCA_049317705.1 Bacteroidota bacterium
AGAAAGTGATCAACGATGTCTGCTGGGACGGCGAATGGTATCTCCGCGCATTCCGTGATAACGGTGAATCGGTCGGTTCCCATAAATACAAACAGGGAAAGATCTTCATCAACGCACAGACATGGTCGGTCATTTCAGGACTCGCACCGAAAGAACGCGGAACGAAAGCGCTCGAGTCAACAAAAAAATATCTCGGAACGCCGTACGGTATTCAGATCGTCTGGCCGAGCTACACCGAAGTGGAAGATACCATAGGACTCATCAGCCGCTGTGTGCCCGGAAAGAAAGAGAACGGTGCCGTATTCAATCATGCTTCATCGTGGTTCATTCTGGCATCCATCATCAACGGCGATGTTGAATCCGCATTCGATATCTACACGAAAATGCTCCCGTTGAATTCTTCCGCGAATATCGACCGGTATGAGACCGAACCATATGTTTTTGCGGAATATCTGACAAGTCCGGACCATGAAACAGAGAACCAGGCAAGCCACTCGTGGCTGACGGGAACCGCTGTGTGGATGTACCGCATCGCTTTGGACCATATCCTCGGATTCAAAACGAGTCTGCACGGCGTAACAATCGCGCCGAATATCCCCTCCCGCTGGAAGGAATTCAAAGCGGAACGGACATTCAGAGGAAAACAGCTGAAACTTTCCGTCTCAAATCCGGACGGTGTCAATTCCTCCATCCGTTCAATGAAAGTGAACGGTGTTGAGGTCACGTCGCAATTCATCGATGTCAACTCAATGAAGGAAACTGTAATCTCCATTGAGATCATTCTCGGGAATAAATAATCGAGCTCCTTATGAAAAAAATACTGTTCCTTACTATCACACTTATCACCGCTGCCGCGGCACAGACCATCACCTGGCAGAATGTTACGGCAAATTATTCACTCCCTGCCGGGATCGCTGTGTACCATGGTTCGCGTCCCTCTCCCATCCTGAGCATTTACTATCTGGATGTGGACCTGAATAACACGAAACTGGCTGTCCGTCCGTATCTTTCCGGTGCGAACATTCCGGTGAATACGTTCACCAAGAATGTCGGTGCTTATGCAGCAATCAACGGCGGTTATTTCGGCGGGACCTCTGCATATTCCGCGGTCATCTATCCCAATGAAGTTAAGGCGACCAATGTTGCTTCAGTTACACGAAGCACTCTCTCCTATCCCGTCATCCGGAGTTTCTTCGGTATGAAGAAGGACCGCTCTCTCAGCGTGGACTGGATCTACCAGTTCGGCAGTACGATGGCGGATGTCTATTCCTTCGCACAGCCACTATCATATACAGTAAACGATCCGACACCAAAAGCTGCACCGATAAAAACACAGGGAACGGAAATGACCAATCTGCTCGTCGGTATCGGCGGCGGACCGATGCTCATCAAAAATGATACAATTAAGATTACCTATAACCAGGAAGTAATGTGGGGTTCGGGTGTCGGTGAAACAAATAACGATCCGCGCACGGCGATCGGATATACAGCGAACAAGCATGTGATCATGATCGTTGCGGACGGAAGACAAGCGGGCAGCGAAGGTGTCAGTCTCACGGAGATGGCAAGTATTCTGAAAGGACTCGGTTGTGTCGGCGCTATTAATCTGGACGGCGGCGGCTCGACACAAATGGCTACGTCCGATGCATACATCAACTCTCCCTCCGAGCAACGTGCTGTTCCTGCGATCTTTGCTGTTGTGCATACCGATTCTCTCAATCTGCCGAAATTACCGTTGTTCGAGAAGATCATCGATACCGGAGACAGTAGCGCAACCGCTGTCGGAGCAGGATGGTTCGAAAGTGCGAATCCGGGATACTGGGTGACGAAGAGTCTTCTTCATCCCATCGGGAACGGCAGCACGTATTATGAATTCAGACCGCACCTTCCGTCGAAAGCCAAATACAATGTCTATGGATGGTGGGTGCCGAGTTCCAACCGAAGCACCGATACACCGTTCATCATCTACAGGAACGGCGGAACCGATACTGTGCGCGTGGATCAGACGGTGAACGGATCAACGTGGAAACTGATCGGTTCATACGAATTCAGTGGCACATCATCGGACAAAGTGATCATCTCCGATGCGGCGAAGACGAATAATTACGTAGTTGCCGATGCACTCAAATTCGAATCGTTCGATCCGAATGTCGTCACATCGGTTCCTGATCTCAGTTCAATTCCTGTATCATTCGATATCTCTCAGAACTATCCCAATCCGTTCAATCCATCAACGACCATTGAATATACTGTCAAGAATGGCTCGAATGTAAAGATCGCCGTCTATAATTCTCTTGGTGCGGAAATTGAAACGATCGTAGACCATCACCACTCGCCCGGTGCATATATGGTCCGGTTCAACGGTTCAGCTCTTGCATCAGGAATGTATTTTTACCGGATCCAATCCGAAGGGAAAAGTATAACGAAGGGAATGATGCTGGTGAAATAACC
>JBMOHT010000350.1:0-2446 GCA_049317705.1 Bacteroidota bacterium
GAACAAGAAGACCATCCATGTTCCGTGGGATAAAAAAGGACGTGTGATGCGCTATTTGATGAAGGATACCGACAATCAGCCGCACCGCATTCTGCTGGACGGTGTGAAACTCATCCTCGATCAGAAACAATCAACATCCGTTCTGATGTGGCCGGACCGGGCGAAACCGACATTCCACGTCCACGCCGAATCCGCGGACCAGGAACTTGCGGAGATCCTCCTGGCGCAGTATGAAGAGAAGATCATCGAATGGCGGGACACGAAGGACTAGGAACGAGTATTCAGAGAACAGTAGTCAGTAGACAGACCCTGTTATGTCATCCCCAATGGATGAATGTTTTGTCTGTCGTCTGACTACTGACATCTGATATCTCAGGGGTATTCCGAGAAAAATTCTTCCATTTCCACCGTGAAAATAGTATATTAAAGATACTTTTGAAAAACGTTGCAGGATTTTGACAGCTTGGAGAGCAGCATACCATGAAGATCAGTGATATCTTAGACGAATCAGTAGTACGGGTAAAACTCAAAGGGACTTCCAAAGACGAGATCATCAACGAGATGATCGCCATCGTGAACCACTCGAACCGCATCACGGATATCGAGAAAGTGCGCGAAGCGATCTTCGAACGGGAAAAGATCATGTCCACCGGTGTTGGAAACGGTTTCGCGATTCCTCATGGAAAAAGCGACGCAGTGCTCGACATTGTTGCTGCATTCGCCATCACCGAACAAGCGATCGATTACGAATCACTGGACGAGCAGCCGGTGCACCTCATCTTCCTGCTCATCGGCAAGGATAGTATGGTCGGTCCGCACATCAAACTGCTCAGCCGCATCTCCCGGCTGATGAACAAAGAGGATTTCCGGAAACGCCTGCTGGACGCGAAGACACCGAAAGAAGTGATCGAGATCTTCAAGAGCGAAGAAGCGCAATATTTTGACAACTAGTTCTTTTTCAAATAGTTTGAAGTGTAAAGAAACAATGGTCATCCTGAGCAAGCCCGGCATTTGCCGGAAGGCGCGCCTCCCGAAGGGACCCCTTAGGGGGAAGGATGACTCAAAAGAAACAAGATCACTGTTTTACAGCGGCATCAATACTTCCTGTTCGCTTCGTTACCCGCGCTCCTCTTCAACTGAAGACTCTCTTACCAGTGTTTCATTAAAGAATTTTTCCTTCATATTAAAAAATGTGATATCGTGAATTACCGTTCGATCAAAGGCACCAAAGACATCCTCCCGTCCGAAACTCCGCTCTGGCAATTCGTCGAGCAGACCATCCGCGACGTCTTCCGTCAATTCAATTATAAAGAGATCCGCACTCCCGTCTTCGAAACGACCTCCCTCTTCGCCCGCTCCATCGGCGAACTGACGGACATCGTCGGAAAAGAAATGTACACGTTCCAGGACCGGAGCGGCGACAGCATCACACTTCGTCCTGAAGGAACAGCGTCAGCCATCCGCGCATACATTCAGAACAATCTCGGCGAAGCGCTCCCTCTTTCGAAGGTCTATTATATCGGACCGATGTTCCGTCAGGAACGTCCGCAGGCAGGCCGCCTCCGTCAGTTCCATCAGTTCGGCGCTGAAGCGGTCGGTTCACCAACGGCGGAGACCGATGTTGAGATCATCGCGATGACCATCGAGATCTACAAACGCCTCGGCATAACCAATTATTCCCTGCAGATCAATTCCGTCGGCGATGAAGAATGCCGTCCGAAGTATAAAGAGATCCTGAAAGCGGAACTGCTGAAGATCGCGGACAAACTCTCCTTTGAGAGCCAGAAACGCATCGAACAGAATCCCATGCGCGTACTCGATTCCAAAGATGAGAACGATAAGGCACTCACCGCTTCGATGCCGCTCATTACGGACTATCTGAACGAAGAGTGTGCAAAACATTTTGACCGTGTGAAGTCATTGTTGACGGCGTACGGAATCCCCTTCACGGTGAACGGCAGACTCGTGCGCGGACTTGATTACTATACCAAGACCGCGTTCGAGATCACCAGCACCGAACTCGGCTCGCAGGATGCACTCGCGGGCGGCGGACGCTACGATCTTCTCGTGAAGGAACTCGGCGGCAAACAGACCCCCAGTGTCGGCTTCGCGGCAGGAATGGAACGGCTGATGATGATCCTTGAGAAAAAGGGATTCCAGCCACCGAAACAGAATCCTAAGCTCTTCATCGCCGCGGCTGATGAGACCGCACGCGAATGGGTGCTGAGGACGACCATGCAGCTCCGTTCAGCTGGCATCGCATCCGAATGCGACCTGTTATCGCGCAGTTTGAAGTCACAAATGAAGGAAGCGGACCGCCAGCAGGCGCAATATTCCCTTGTGGTCGGTTCCATGGAACTTGAAAGCGGTAAAGCGTTGTTGAAGAATCTAACGGACCATTCGCAGCAGGAGATCCTGCTCAGCGATATCGTCACGATCCTCAACA
>JBMOHT010000351.1:0-2431 GCA_049317705.1 Bacteroidota bacterium
CGCGGCCAGTACGACCGCGACGTTATCTACCCGATCGTGGATGAAGCGCTCATCTGCCATGTAGGATTTTGCGTAGAAGGACAGCCGTTCGTCATGCCGACCATCCACACCCGCATCGGCGACACCATCTATCTGCACGGAGCCATCGCGAACAGGATGCTGAACCACATCAATTCCGGGAACAGTGTCTGCATCAACGTCACGCACGTAGACGGCATCGTCTTTGCACGCTCAGTGTTCCATCACAGTATGAACTACCGTTCCGCCGTGTTGTTTGGGAAAGGACGCGTGGTGGAAACATATGAGGAACGATGGAAGGTTTTCGAAGCGCTGACGGAGCATATCGCCAAAGGACGATGGAACGAAGCGCGGCATCCGAATGAGACAGAAGATAAAACGACAAAGATCGTTGCCATCGAGATCGAATCTGCATCGGCGAAGATACGGACAGGTCCGGTCGGAGATGAAGAAGAGGATTATATCCTGCCGGTGTGGGCTGGAGTGCTGCCGGTGAGTGTGAAAGCAGGGGAGCCGGAAGCGGATGCTCGGTTGTTGGAAAAAATATCTGTTCCCGATTATATAAAAAATTATTCCAGGTAAGATGACCGGCACCTTAAAGGTGACGGTCATCATATTTACATTAGGTAAGTCAATTGATAATCCAGCAGAGGAATTCCGAAATTTACATTCCGCAGCTTTGATGGAACAGCAACAGCATTCAATAGAGACCGTGTCACTTCTTGATCGTCTCCGTTTTTGTCACCGGATAACTGTCGTCTCGTACATTCCAATCTTCAAAACTCCCATCATACACTTTCACAGTATAACCAAGCAGTTTTGCGGCAAAAGAGACAACCGTTGCCTGCTGACCGACGTGACAATAGGTGACGACCGTTGTTCCTTTTTTGATCCCTGCATCATCAAATAATTTCTGCAGCTCTGCGGCTGATTTTATTTTGTTGGACGAATCCATAATGGCGCTGAACGGAAGACTTTTTGCCCCTTTGATATGCCCCTGCCGTGCGACTCCGCCGCCGTTGCCGTCGTAGAAGTTCTTTCCGCGTGCATCAACGATCGTCACATCGGCGGATGAGAGATGCGCTTTCACCCACTCCGCATCGGTGATGACGGAGGGATCCGCTGTTATGTTCAAAGAAGATCTCTTTACCGCCGGCATTTCTTTGGAGACCGGCCGTCCTTCGCTCTTCCACAGTTCAAGTCCGCCGTCCAGCAATGCTGTCTGATCGGCGAATCCGAAATACGCCAGTGCTAAAATGATGCGTGTCGTTGTCGTCACGTTTTGTCCCGCAAACACGACGACGATCCTTGAATTCTGTTCGATGCCGAGTTCCTCGAATACCTTTTTCCCTTCGGCAATATCAGGCATTTCCGTGTTGAGATCAGGATTGGAGACCGCAAGAGAATTGAACCACACAAATCTTGCATTGGGAAGATGGGAATATTTGAATTCATTCCGGCTGAATCCAACCTGAAGGATGACCACATCCTTGTCGTTGGCATGGTCCGCAAGCCATTGCGTTGAAACGAACATAGGAATAGTACGCCCGGCAGTTGCCGAAGAGCAGAGCAATGCAAGTGCTGCACAGCAGAGGAGGAATTTGTTCATACGGTCTCCTGATATATTCATTACACGTGTAGCGTGAACCTACACATTTGTTAAGAATATTTCAAACGGTCTGGGATGAACGGCGGTAAATTTGTGACGGTTTCTCTTGAAAATGGATGTTTTATGTCAGCGATAGAGGAATAGTGCAGAAACGGCAGCGATGAGCCCGGCGATAATGATCGAAAGCGCGAAGGTGTTGAGAGGATTACGCGATCCAGGCGTCTGTCCTTGTCTCCAGAAAAACAGAGCAAGCAAGCCGAACGGAAGCGCGATAAAAAGATTCAGAAAGTACGTCCAGATCCAGGCGGTGAGAAGGAACACTGATCCGCAGAGGACGGAAAAAAGATTGTACCGGAATGTATTTTTTGACGGTTCCAAAAGTTACGCCAATAATTTTTCCACGATCTGCACCGACGTGATCCCGTCCGCTTCTGCGTTGAAATTGGGGATGATGCGGTGGCGCAGTACAGGAACAGCAACGGCGCGGACGTCTTCCATGTCCGGCGAGTATTTTCCGTGCAGAATTGCACGTGTTTTTGCCCCTAAAATGAGATATTGCGATGCTCGGGGACCGGCGCCCCACGTGAGCCAATCCTTCACGAACTGCGGAGAATGCGAGTCTTTCGGACGCGTCTTGGCAACGAGACTCACTGCGTAATCGATCACATTATCCGCCACCGGCACGCGGCGGACAAGTTCCTGATAGTCGATGATGTCATCTCCGCTCAGCACATGCTTCAATTTCGGGTGGAACTGACTCGTTGTTGCTTTCACGATCTGCTTTTCTTCTTCGAACGAAGGATA
>JBMOHT010000352.1:0-2421 GCA_049317705.1 Bacteroidota bacterium
TATCGACAGAAGAAACTCAATCAGCATATCAGGGATCACTATGGCAACTGCGAAGAACTCATCGAAGTCACTCTGGGGCGGACGCTTCAAGACCGCTTTATCAGAATCCGCTCTGCGGTTCTCTTCCTCCATCGATCTGGATAAGACCCTCTACCAAGAGGATATTCAGGGAAGTATCGCACATGTCGAGATGCTTTCCGCCTGTAAGATCATCTCCGGCGAAGAATCACGACGCATCCGTACCGGACTCAAAGAGATCCTCGCTGAGATCGAATCCGGGAAACTCGATCTGTCGTGGGATAAAGAAGACATACACATGGCGATCGAACAGCGCCTGATACAAAAGGTCGGCCCGATGGGCGGCAAACTGCACACGGGAAGAAGCAGGAATGACCAGGTTGCACTCGATGAACGATTATACCTCCGCTCTGCCATTATTGAGATCAAGAAATTAGTAGCACAATTCCAACGCGTTCTGCTCTACAAGTCCGAAAAATACTTCGGGACGATCATGCCGGGATACACACATCTGCAGCGTGCCCAACCGTTGTATCTCTCCCATCATTTGCTTGCATATGTATCTATGCTTGAGCGTGATTATGAACGTCTCTCAGATTGTTATAAGAGAGTCAACCGACTTCCGCTCGGCGCTGCGGCTCTCGCCGGGACCAGTTTCCCGATCGACAGAGCGATGGTCGCTAAAAAGCTCGGATTTGATTCCGTGCTGGAGAACAGCATGGATGCCGTAGCGGACAGGGATTATATCATCGAGTTTGTGTCCGTGTGCTGCACTATTATGATGCATCTCAGCCGGTTATCAGAAGAACTTGTGCTGTGGACATCGCAGGAATTCAATTTCGCAAAGATCGATGATGCCTATACCACCGGCAGCAGCATCATGCCGCAGAAAAAGAATCCGGATATGGCGGAATTGACGCGGGGAAAGGTTGGACGGGTCTACGGAGATCTGATGAACATCCTGACCTTGATGAAAGGACTCCCCCTCGCCTACAACCGTGATATGCAGGAGGATAAACTCCCATTATTTGATGCCGTGAATACCACCCGAGAATGCGTCTACATCGTCACTCATATGATGATCCACACGAAATTCGACAGGGAACGGTTCGAGGAAGAATTGAAGAATGATTTTTTGACCGCCACAGAGATCGCCGATTATCTTGTTAAATTAAGCGTTCCGTTCAGAGATGCTCATTCTATCACGGGTAAGATCGTAGGATATTGCGTAGAACACGGCACTCCGCTCTCCAAATTGACGCTGAAAGAACTTCATAAATTCTCACCGAAATTCAGCGAGGATGTCTTTCTGCTGCTCGAACCGCATCGGTCCATCGAGCATAAAAAATCAGCCGGCAGCACGGCCCCGAACGAAGTGAAGAAACAGATCGTCCATTGGACGCGAGTGTTAAAACATAAAAAGTAATTGTAGCACGGGATGACATCCCGTGCTATATAGTATACTTACAATAACTGAATTTCCAATCCTTCCAGTCTTTAACAAATCCCGCTTTTACTGGATTGTTGAGAATATATTGAAGTGTATATTCATACTCCTTTTCATACCGAACGATCCGGTCATAACTTTCACTCTGCCAAAATGCACCTTCTCTCTTCAGCAATCTGTTGCAGTGAAATGCCGTATACCGCTTTAATGAATGAAGGATCGTACACAAAACAGAGGTTGTATCCCGGAATGTATACTCGGATATACGGAAATTCTCCTGTCTAATTTCAATCATCATATGAACATGATTCGGCATTATCGTATGACAAATCAGTTCGTACTCTTTCCCGTTTCGAAAATGGATCGCCTCGGATACTAATTGTGCTATCCTTTCATCTTCTAACCATCTGTTGTGACTCTTCTGAGAATCTAAAAAACCATCAAATGTTTCAAAATATCGTCTGTAAAATTCATGCGGGACTCTTTTTACGGTTGGATTGATTGAACGCATTTTTCTCAATTCATTCTCAGAATTGAATTCTTTCATTAACTGCTCGATCACAAATTCCGGAAGTGAACCATACAGTCGAAAAGTAATAAAGAAAACAGCGTTTGCGGGATGTATATGCGGAAGATTGCGGCGGTAATATTCTTTCATTGAAGAATATTGCAAAACTGAATTTCAGAATCTAACATATCTCATTGCAAATTAAGGTATTTGTAACACGGGATGTCATCCCGTGTTACTAGTGAATGCCTTTCACCTGACCGCCATCAACGAGGATATTGGCTCCGTTAATAAATGCAGCCCTCTCAGAGGCAAGAAAGGCAATAACATCACCCAGTTCTTCGGGTTTTCCTAATCGGCCAACCGGAATATTCCTGGCGCTTTCCTTGAAATATTCTTCTACGGTGATGTTTTGAGCTTTTGAACGGGCTTCACTCAATTCCTTCTG
>JBMOHT010000353.1:0-2404 GCA_049317705.1 Bacteroidota bacterium
GCACACAAATTTGCCGGCGACGCTGCATTTTCCACGGCGATGAGGGATTTTTATGGTCATGCACGGCGTTCCCATGGACCGTATATGACATCACATGAAATGTTTGAATATATTATCCGAGCCACCCCGGACTCGTTGAGTGATGCTGTGCGTCGGTGGTTCACCACTGTTACAACAGTGCATGCATCAATCACCAATGCCGTGGTAACACGATTGTCTTCTGGAACATATGCTGTTGATGTATCGCTGCGCTACAGAGCGAATCGGTTTGATACGTCGGATGTTTCACCCTTGCCAATTTCTGAATCGGTGGAGATCGGAATTTCCGTTGATAAACGGTTCAACAATCCGCAGCGATCGTATTGGGTAACCATCACCGGTGCGGAACAGACTGTTCGGCTATTGATTGATGCAAATCCGGTTGCCGTCATACTCGATCCTTGGTTTCTGCTGCCGGACCAGAACAGAAATGATAACAGTGTTACATTGTCGACAAATAATTCATCTGCGGAAAGTGCTGAATGAACTTTATGAAATATGATATTCCACACCGTTTTTCGTCCCTATTCAAGCTGCGTCACGAGCTTTTGGTTGTTGCGTTGCTGCTGCTGCTGTATGCCGTGATGGCAGTGTCCGGCCGGGGAACGTTCTGGAATTCGTTCGATTCAACCAATTTGCTGATGATCGTTCTGATCTTTCCAGCCACTGCTCTTCTTCATACGTATCTACTTGTGCCGATGCTGCTGCGACGCGAACGATGGATGCTTTATGGGATTTTTGTTGTGACGCTTTTGCTGGTCGCCGAGCTGTTTCGGGTTGCGGTGAACCGCTCATCGGAAACGATGTTCTTTGGTGAAGAGAATATTCTCATGCCGTACAGTCTTGGCATCATTGTTTCGTGGCTTTTCATTTCAGTCCGTGATTGGATCGATCATGCGCGGACAATTCGAACGCTGACCGATGATGCGGTGCGGGCAGAACTGGCATTTCTGAAAGCACAGATCCATCCGCATTTCCTCTTCAACATCCTCAACACGATATATGCTCTGGCATTGAACGAACGGGCTGAACGGACGGCGGACAGCATTGTCATGCTCAGCGATCTGATGCGCTATAATCTTCACGATTTTCAAAAGACACTCATATCTGCCAAAACAGAAGCGGACTATTTGAGTAAATATATCACGCTGCAGACGCTCCGGTTCGGCGAGAACAACACAATCGAGATGGAGATCACTCTTCCGAACAATACCGACAACACCCCGAAGATCGCACCGCTCCTGCTCCTGCCGTTCGTCGAGAACGTCTTTATACACGGAATGAGCCCCTCACAACCGACAATCAGCCGCATCGAACTTCGGGTGACCATCGACAGTGTAGAACTTATTACTGAAAACGGCATATCGGCGGACCAACCTGCTTCCCGTTCACACGGTGTCGGTATTGTCAATGCTCGAAAGCGTCTTGCACTGCTGTATCCCGGACGGCACGAACTTCGGTATCATTCGGTCAATGACCGGTATCATTCATTTCTTCATATCTCTCTCAATTCATGATCACCTGTATCGCTGTCGACGATGAACCAAAGGCGCTGGATGTAATTCGGCATCACGCCTCCAAGATCGGACAAATGGAACTCCTCGAAACATTCACTGATCCATTGGCGGCGCTGCAGTATCTTCAGGATCATCGCGTGCAGTTGCTGCTGATGGACATCGATATGCCGGAGGTTGACGGCATGGCGTTCGTTAAACAATTGAAGAATCCGCCATTGACTATCTTTACGACGGCACATCGTGAATATGCAGTGGAAAGTTATTCGGTGGGCGCAGTGGATTATCTGATGAAACCGTTCACAGCAGCGCAACTGATGTCCGCTGTCATCAAGGCAAAGCAACGACTGCGGGAAACTCCGATGCAGGATCCGGACATATTTTTCGTGAACACAGGGAATCAAAAGAGGAAGTTATCGTTCAGCGATGTGTTGTGCGTGCAGGCGGAGGGAAATTATGTGATGTATATAACCCGAACAGAAAGGGTGATTGTTCGCTCATCGATTGCGGAAACACTCACAGCACTGCCGCACTCAACGTTTGTGCAGATCCATCGTTCTACAATCGTTTCATTGCGGCATATCGACAAGGTGGAAGATAATCACGTGTATCTTGGAAAGGAAAAATATCCGGTGAGCGATACATACCGGAAAGCGTTTTTCGAACGGTTGAAGCTTTACCAGCTTCCCGGCGGGAGTTAAATCCGGGCCGCACCGGAGTTTTCTATAGCCATTACTTCGACAGTACTGTGCCTCCCGTTCTTCGCAAATGCATTCACCATCGCATCGGCGATCGACTGTTCGTTCGAAACGGTGAAGGCGAAGACCGTCGGTCCCGCACCGCTGATGTTG
>JBMOHT010000354.1:0-2394 GCA_049317705.1 Bacteroidota bacterium
TTGATGCCGCGGAAACGGTAGAGCACCTGTTTGATCGTTTCGTAGAGAGCGAATGATGTTCTGTTCGTCGATTCTGTCGGGACGAACGAATGTTTTCCCCAGACGGCGACGACATTCTCTTTCACCAGTTCTTCCATCATCACATTCACCCATCCTTCGGGATACAGCGTATCCGCATCGCCGGAGAGGACGAATGTCCCTTTTGCAGCCAGGAGTCCTGTCTGGCGCGCCTGCGCAATTCCCTGGCGGGTTTCTATAATGGACCGGACTCCGCAAGCGTCAAGGATCGTCTGCGTATTGTCGGTGGAGTTGTTGTTCACGATGATCAGTTCCGTCGGATATTTCGTTCTGATCTTCGAGAGGGAATAGAGTGTTCGTGCGATGGTCTTCTCTTCATTCCACGCAGGAATAACAATAGAAACCATTGGACGTTCGGAACGGAGCCGCTGCAGTCCCCAGCGGATCTCGGCATAAAGCTGCTCTTCCGTTGCATCGGTGATCTCGTGGATATTCCACGAATGCTGAACCCATTTTGGGAGGAGATATTTGTCAAAGTATTTAAGCATAAATTTGTCCTTTTTAACGTGTCACAAAATAGCAGTACACCTGGCAATTTTTAGGAATTTTCGATGAACGGGGTGAAATCGTCGATGAATAATCCGGATTGATCTGATGACGATGCGAATGCGGGATGATTCCACCTCATATTCTGGCGCTCTCGATCATACAGTCCAAAAGAGCAATGGATTCATGGGATAAGCATATTGATTTATGAGCCAAAAGATTGTATATATACAGATATATATACATTGGAGATGACATGGATACAGTCAAAATCATTAAGAACGGCGGCAGCCAGGCGGTGAGGCTTCCCAAATTGTATCGAATGAATGGGAAGGAAGCATATGTCAAGAAGGTCCCGGAAGGGATATTATTGATGGAGAAAGGAGATATTTGGTCCGCGTTTGAACGATGCCTGGAGGATTTTCCTGCCGATTTTCTGAAAACGAAGAGAGTGCAGAAAAACCAAAAAAGGCGGAGATTCGAATGAAGTATCTTTTGGACACTGATATATGTTCGTACATTATTCGAAAGAAACCACAGAGCGTCATCGATAAATTCAAGAGTTTGCCATTTGGAGAGATAGGGATTTCGGTAATCACCATCTGTGAGTTTGAAACAGGGATCCCTGGAAGTATGAATCCGGAAAAATTGCGGAGTGCGATCGACACCTTCCTTTCTCCGTTCACCATCGTAGATTTCCAACAGTCCGATGCCATGACGTTCGGCCGTGTCGATCATTTTCTGCAATCTAAAGGAACCCCGATTGGAGATATGGATACGCTCATTGCATCACAAGCAGTCGCAAGAGAATTGATCCTTATAACGAATAATGTTAAGCATTATTCCCGCGTACCTAACCTTGCCTACGAATCTTGGAAATGATCTTCAGGCAGCACCTATTCCGAAATTCCCTCCAGGGGTGAGATCACTTATTATCCATTCTTTTAACCCTTTGCGTCTTTGGGCCTTTGCGAGAGATTGTAATAAGAATTACACCGGAAGTTTTTTTGGATACAGATGCGCATACTTCATCGGCACAACGGAAAGGAATCCGAGTGTTACATAAATGATTATCCCCGTCGGCATCTGTCCCCACACCTGATTACCGTAACTCGCCACCGCAATACCGACCATTCCCGAATAGACCGCCGCCAGCTGCTGACGGAATCCCTCATCGGTCATACGAAAGACGGTGAAGAATCCTGAAACGATAAAATAGAGGATCATCACCAGATAGAATGCGAGTCCGAACCAACCGTAATCGGAAGCAATTCTTACATACCAGCTGTCCAGCGCAAGTTCCGCGAGGAATGAACCCGGTTTGAAACGGTTCCCCCAAAATCCGCCGGCACCGACGCCGCCGCCGAATGGATGGGAATTGAGATATTCGGCGAGCCGGGCTTGGTTCACGAGTCGCACATGCAGCGATGCGTTATTCGGATCGAGTGACGTACGCAACCGGCGGATGTCGTAATTGTCCTGTCCAATGAATGTGTATGCGAGGAATCCGTACGCACCCCCAAGGATAACGATCCCGATGGCTAGGATCTTCCAGTTTTTGCTAAGAATCAGATAGGTGAGGAATCCGAATGCGGGGACGGCGATCGCACCGCGCGTTCCGGAGATGAGCATTCCGTAGAGACAAATGAGTCCCGCAATAGTATAGAGAATTTTCTTTCTTCTGCTCACAGGACCAAGCGCCGCAATAAGTGCCGCAACACCGGCGTGTCCCTGCGCCGCACCGAACTGTCCCGCATCAGTATAGAATGAAAAGATGCGGAGCTGTCCGAAGAGAAGATGTGTCTTCAAATTTCCCGGTTTCATCAGCCA
>JBMOHT010000355.1:0-2379 GCA_049317705.1 Bacteroidota bacterium
TCCGATCCGAAAAAAGTGTTCGTGAACGTCAAGAAAATGATGCTGTTGAAATGATCACCAAAAGGATAATTATGAAATTCAATCGTGTTCTGTTGCTGATCTCTGTTCTATCGTCCATTCTGTTGTCGCAATCCCAATGGACCTTTCAAAATCCTAATCCAACGGGCGCGGACCTGAAAGATGTCAGTTTCTTTGACCGGCAGAACGGCTGGGCTGTGGGCGTCCTCGGTACGGTCCTCCATACCACGGATGAAGGTGCAACATGGCAGCTGCAAAATGCCGGAACAATGCAGTATCTGTACGGAGCTGCGGCACTCTCTGCGAAGAAATGTTTTATCGTCGGGGCGGCCGGGACGCTGCTGAAGACGACGAACAGCGGTGCAACATGGGAGAATGTTCCGACCGGCAGAACGGGTGGATTCATGGCGGTGAAATTTTTAACGCCGCAGATCGGCTTCGTCCTTGAAGGGGTCAATTACGGCGGGACGAAAGTGCTGAAGACAACGGACGGTGGCGACAGCTGGAACGTCTATTCCACTGGAAGTACCGAGCAGCTGAATGCGATCGCGTTCGCCGATACGCTCAATGGATTCATTGTGGGAGGCGGACTCTTCGGTGCGAGCACGATCCTGCGCACGACCAACGGCGGTGAATCGTGGAATCTGCAGGTCAATCCTACTTCATACTCACTCTATAGTGTGTACGCGATCGACACGGTCGCGTGGGCCGTGGGATACGACGGTGTGATCCTCCGGTCGAAGGTCAAATTTACGGCGTGGGAACCGATCGTTCCCGGAAATATCAATACCAAAGATCTGAATGCTGTTGCGTTCATCGATAAGTCCATCGGATTTGCCGGCGGAATGAAAGGGGAGGCGCGCAGGACGACCGATGGCGGGACGACATGGACGACCATCATGAGCGATTTTCTGAATTGGAAAACGATCCGAGCGGTCGATTTCGTTGATCTACAGTACGGATATCTCATCGGCGAACGGGGAAAGATCATGAAGACGACGGACGGAGGCGCATCATGGAAGCATCTGGACAATGCGCTGAAACCGGAGCTGCTCAATCTCGCGTTCTCGAATAAGGATACGGCAACCTGCGTCGGGTATGAATATACCAGCGTGAACTTTGCGGACGGAAAGATCTATCAGACGACGAATGGTGGAACATCTTGGACACTGAGGCAGACCTCCGTGAATTATCCTATGTATACTGTTACGTTCCCCACACCGAGCGTGGGATATGCCAGCGGTCAGTACGGCACGATCTATAAGACGGAAGATTACGGAACGACATGGCACTCCAAGAATATCAGTTTCCTCGGGAAGATCCTCGGTCTTTATTTTCTATCGCCTACGTACGGAGTTGCGGTAGGGGATTCCGGTGCGGCGTTCGTTACCGGGGACGGTGGAACGAACTGGCTGCGGAAGAACACCGGAACACTCACAACACTGAATTATCTCACATTCAAACGAATGCCTCCGCCGGATACATCACTGGTCGGATTCGCCGTCGGGAATAACGGAGTCGTTCTTCGCACATCGAACGATGGACAGACATGGACCGCCGTTCCGTCATTCACCACTGCTTCACTCTATGGAGTCCACTTCATCGATAAGAAAGCGGGGTGGGTCGCAGGATCCGCAAGTACAGTTTATAAGACGACGGACGGCGGCGCGAACTGGGTGAAGCAGACTCTTCCGGCGTCAACAACACTGCAGTCGATCTTTTTTTCCAACGAGCGGAAAGGATTTGCCGTGGGTTGGTACGGCGGAATCTACGGGACGACGAATGGAGGAGACCAATGGTTCAAACAGACCGTCACGCCGAATTCACTGTATAATGTCTCGTTCGTCGATACTGCAACGGGATGGATACTGGGTGATGGAGGAACGATCCTGAAGACGGCCACCGGAACAGTGACATCGATCCGAGGATCGGATGCCGGTCAAGCTATTCCTTCAACTTACGTTTTGGAACAGAATTATCCGAATCCATTCAATCCTGCTACGACCATCAGGTTCGGGATCCCGGAAGCAAGTAATGTCACCGTTGTGGTCTATGACATTCTTGGACGCACGGTGGCGCAATTGTTCAATGACCGGATGGAAGCCGGATATCAGCAGGTCGTGTGGAACGCACGAACTGCATCGGGGATCTATCTGTACCGGATCGACTGCCGTTCGGTCTCCGATCCGAACAGGAGATTCAGTCAAGTAAGGAAGATGCTGTTCATGAAATAATTTCTAAAACACCATTCGTCAAACGGCGTCTCATGGACCCGCAGCCGTACCGGTTTGCGGGTCCTCTGTTTTTGTGATGCTCTGCACACTCCGCCCATCGGCTGTTTCCCTTCGGATCCGAAAATGA
>JBMOHT010000356.1:0-2363 GCA_049317705.1 Bacteroidota bacterium
CAGACCGTCCATGTTCCGTTACATTCCGTCCGAAGTGTTTCGGAAACGACGCGCGGAACAGTATAAAGTCTGATCATCGGATTGTTCGCTTCAGCAACATCCTGCAGAGCGTTCGAAGATTTTTTCAATTCGAATGACATGTTTGATTGTCCGGAACAGATCCACACTTCACCGATCATTACATGCTGAAGACGGATCGCATTCGTTCCGGAGACCGACATGACGAACGGTCCTCCTTCTTTCATCGGCTGAAGTCGGATATTCCATGTTCCGTCATCCGCAGTTCTCGTTCGATGGACCTGTCCGTTGAATTCCACCGTAACGGATTCTGCCGGTGCGGCCGTTCCCCACACGGGAACGATCACATTCCGCTGCAGCACCATCTCAGATGAGAACATTGAACCGACCTTCACTGTTGCATTCAGTCCGCTGTATGCGATGAACAGCAATATTGCGATCGAGATATTTCTTCCGTTTCTCATGTTATATCTGTTTTCATTATTGCTTTGTTCGTGCACTCGAGATGTCCCGCACCTTTGGAAAATGCGCAGCAGGTGTAGGACATCATTTATTTTTCTGCTTTTCTCTGTGGTCTTTGTGTCTCCGTGGTTTGCTCGGTTTTTTTCTCCAAAGCATTACCGCGCCATCCATCCGCCGTCAACTACGAGCACGTGACCATTCACATAGTCCGAAGCGGATGATGAAAGGAACACGATCGCGCCCTGCAGATCTTCCGGTGTGCCCCAGCGTCCTGCCGGGATACGTTCCATGATCGCTTTTTCTCGGACCTCATCCTCACGCAGCGCTTTGGTATTGTTCGTCGCCATATATCCGGGAGCGATCGCGTTGATGTTGATTCCGAACTTTCCCCACTCATTGGCGAGTGCTTTTGTGATCTGCGCAACGGCACCTTTGCTTGCGGAATATGAAGGGACGCGGATACCGCCCTGGAATGCGAGCAGCGATGCGGTGCTGATGATCTTTCCGCTCTTCCGTTTCATCATATCCTTTGCGACGGCCTGCGCCAAAAAGAAGATCGTCTTGGAGTTCAGCAGCATCACATCATCCCAATCCTTCTCTGTGAAATCGATCGCATCCATCCGGCGAATGATTCCTGCGTTGTTCACCAGAATATCCACTTTACCGAACTCTGCGATCGTCTTTTCCATGATCACGGGAATCGATGACATTTCCATCAGATTCGCGACGAGCATTAGGACTTTCCTGCCAAGTGCTTTAACTTTTTCTGCTGTCTCAGTGCTTTCCACATAGTCCACGAGCACGATGTCTGCACCTGCTTCAGCGAGTCCGAGTGCCATTCCTTGTCCGAGTCCCGTGCTGCCGCCGGTGACGATCGCTGTTTTACCGCTGAGGTCGAATAATTTCATACCACGTTCTCCTAATAAAATTTATGATTCCTTAAAACTAAATAGTAAATGACAATTACCGATATCAATTCGCCACGAAGGCACCAAGACACGAAATCCCACAAAAGATCATTGAATTTTGTGTATTATTTTTTCCATAATTCGTGCCTTAGTGTCTTTGTGGCAAAAACAGTTTTTGTCTTTTTGTTTTCTGAATAGTTATGATTTGATCTCGATCCGTTTAATATCCCCCGCCAGCATGAATAAGGAGAAGACACCAAGCGGCACGATGATAGCGCCCATCATAAAGAACGGACCCCAATTTCCGCCGGTGGTGAGCCACGGAACGAACCACATCGTCACCAACACACCCAATGCCGCACTCATTCCTCCCATACCGGCAAGCGAACCGACCGATTTTCCGGTAAGGAAATCGCTCGGGAGCGTCTGAATATTATTCATGGAGAATTGGTACCCGAACAGGATCACTGCCATCAACAGTACGGCGATGAGCGGTGAGCCGGCATACGCACTCGCGATCAACGCCGGGAAGCAGATGATGTTCCCGATGGCGATCGCCATCTTGCGTGCTTTGCTCGTTGTGTAACCGCGCTTCATCAGGAAACCGGAGAACCAGCCGCCGATGAAACTTCCGCCTGCAGCTCCTACATACGGGACCCATGCGAAATATCCGATCTGTTTCACATCGAATTGGAAGGTCTCATACAGGTAGAACGGCAGCCAGTTGATGAACATCCACCAGATGGGATCAAGGAAGAATCGTGATGCAATGACGGACCAGGATTGTTTGTATCGAAGGAGTTCGGACCAGCCGAGCACTCGCTCCGGCGCTGCATTCGCAGCAGCAGGAACCTGCTGTCCTTTAAGGATGTATTCTCGTTCCTCTTCCGTCATCCACGGATGGTCCTTCGGCAGCTTCTTGTTGATGATGAGCCACGGAATGAGCCAGAGCAGACTGAAGGTTGCGATGATCGG
>JBMOHT010000357.1:0-2348 GCA_049317705.1 Bacteroidota bacterium
TTCATCTACAGCAAATGGATAGTTGATAATTGATAATGGATAATATTTACGATCATAATCCTTTAGCCTTTTTGATACTTGCAATTAAGATCTTGATCAACTCTTCACATTGATTGAGCAGTTGAACTGAAATATTCTGTTCCAGGTATTCTGTATCTCGTAAGATCCTTAACCAATACTGTGTTTCAAACGCCTCTTTATTGGAAATTGAAAGTTTATGAATAAAATCTGCTTTACTCTCAGCTTGGTTGGCTTCTTCAACATTTGCGCCGATGGATGTTCCACTTTTTAACAATTGCTTAGAAACAACATATTCTTTTTTCTCAGCGGTCAAATATCTGCATATCTTAACGATCTCAATGGCAAAGATATAAGATTTTTCTTTCAGTGGATTCCCATTCTTCTTGTTCATGATTTCTCCTTATTGATATGTAAAATAAATGAAGTTTTGTATTCTCCACTCTCCATTATCCACTATCAATTAATCGAAATCAAGAGCAT
The DNA here is from genome assembly GCA_049317705.1 of Bacteroidota bacterium. Lineage (GTDB taxonomy): Bacteria > Bacteroidota > Ignavibacteria > UBA10030 > UBA8401 > UBA8401. The sequence continues at coordinate 502 of JBMOHT010000357.1, forward strand.
GTCCTTATTCGGCAACAGAATTAATCCAGCTCCTCAAACCTTCCTTTGTTCGAGAAGATCGAACCGACCATATCTTTGTAGTGGGTCACATGATCGACCTCGTCCTTTGCGATCTTGGAGTTCTGATGCAGACCGTCCAGGACGAACTCCATCGCTGATGCGAGATCGTATTCATTGCTTGGATCGAGTTTAAAATATTTTCTGGTGATGTCGTACAATGTTGGGATACGGCTAAGTTCCGCGTAGTATGCGGCGAACGGCATGTCGTCCGCGACTTCGATGGAGTTACCGGATTCGAACCATTGCACGATCTTGCCGTATTCGCTCGTGTCCTTCTGCTCCTGTCCCTGCGGCGCACGTTTCTGACGCTGAAGAGGATCAGGAAAATATTTTTTGAATACTTCTCGTGTCGCTTTTCCGATGAGCGCTTTGCCGACCTTCAGTGAACCTTCCTGTTCTCCTTCGAAGACGAGTTCCACTTTTCCGGTCACACCGGGGAGAGCATGCGGAAGATCGCACATGCGGGGGACGATATGCTTCTCGCTCAGAATGATCGCCCGTCGTTCGGCATTGCTGACAAGATTCTCCATCGCGGCAATGGTCAATCGCGCGCTGACACCGGACTTTTGATCGACGAACTCGCTCTTCCGTGCTTCAAAGGCGATATTCTCAATGATCTCTTTGAAATAATGCGGCATGTGCAGCTGCAGTCCTTCGCGCTCGACCCACGCTTCCTGTTCTGTTATCTCGATTGCGTCGTCCAGTGAACGAGGATAGTGAGTAAGGATCTGCGAGTCGATACGGTCCTTCAGCGGAGTGATGATGCTTCCGCGATTCGTATAATCTTCCGGGTTCGCAGTGAAGACGAGGAACACATCCAGCGGAATGCGGATGTTGAATCCGCGGATCTGCACATCTTTTTCTTCCAAAATATTAAAGAGACCGACCTGAATTCTGGGCTGAAGGTCGGGCAGTTCGTTGATGGCGAAAATACCACGGTTACTGCGGGGAATCAGTCCGAAATGGATCGCTCCTTCGTGTGAATAGTGCAGCCGTTGTGTTGCCGCCTTGATCGGATCGATATCGCCGATCAGGTCCGCGATGGTCACATCGGGAGTGGCGAGTTTTTCGCTGAAGCGCTGGCTGCGGTGGATCCATTCGATCTCCGTCTCATCGCCGAATTTTGCGATCTGGTCCGCACCGAATTTGCTGACGGGGGAGAAGGGATTGTCGTTGATCTCGCTCCCCTTGATCACCGGGATATATTCATCCAATAATAGAGGGATCTGACGGATGAGCCGAGTCTTTGCCTGTCCGCGGAGTCCCAGCAAAATAATATCATGCTTAGCAAGGATGGCGTTCACAATTGCCGGAATAACGGTCGTTTCATATCCGACGATCCCCGGAAAGAGCTCTTCCTTATTGCGGAGCTTTTTGATCAGGTTGGCGCGGATCTCATCTTTGACCGATAGAACTTTATATCCGCTCTTTTTCAGTTCACCAAGAGTGACAGGTTTACTCATTTTATTTTCCTTTTAATCTCGCAAAGACGCTAAGTCGCAAAAAGATTTTTAAATTCTTCTGTCTTTGCGGCTTTACGACCTGCCCCTTTGGGGCTTTGCGAGAGACATTTAATGATGTTTCTTTAATATAGGTTTGCAGTATACCAAAATCAATTTCTTGGAATTGGAGGAATGTTCAGTTATTTTGCTTTAATTAATTGAACCACTTCGCGGAAAATGCTCTATTATATAATTGCAGCCGTCCATGCCAAATAAAACACTAATTCTGAGACTTAGTTCCATCGGGGATATCATTCTGTCTTCTCCGTTACTGAGAGTGTTGAG
>JBMOHT010000358.1:0-2339 GCA_049317705.1 Bacteroidota bacterium
CCCGTTACTTGCGGTACACTTCCGTTGAAGATATAGTTCGCTGCTTTCCAAACGAATGCACCTTTGAGCGTATCGCAGCTGGTGACGGTGAGATTTCCGCTCACGGTAACATTGCTTTGAAGTGTTACGTCGAGACCTCCGGTATTGATCGTCAAATGGTTCAGGACGCTCGCAGCATTCAGGTTGACCCTGAATCCGACCGGATTCGCAACGGTTTTATCCCCTTGTCCGAGGATGAAGGTTGCATTGCCGTTCATCACCGGTGCTACGGATGATGACATGGCTAACTCGGGGTTAGCACCTGCTGTGCTGTTGGAATTAGGTATGGTGATTGTCCCGGCTGTGAATGTGAACGGATTAACTCCGCCGGTACCGGTCGTCTGCCGAAAACCGTAGTCTGTAGTTGTGAATGCTTTCGGATCGACGATAACATTGGCACCGTTGAATGTTGTCTGTGTGAGAGCCGCAGAAGCGAATTTCCCATAGACCATCACTGTTCCTTTGGTGAACGTTGCCGATGCACCGAGGATATAGGTCAGATCGATCTTCCCTGACCCGGTACCGACGATCATGGAATCTGTCGTATTGAGCAGGAATGTTCCATAGACATTCAGATTGCTTGCGATCTGAAGTCCGGCTGAACCGATAACATTCAGCACAGCAGTGGTGGCAGTGAGTGATCCCACATTCATGCTTCCGCTGGTGCACGTGAGCCGTCCTGCATTCTGTTCCCACGTTCCGGCAACATACGTGATGTTCGTGTTGGACATGGAGATATTGGAATTGCAGATCACCTTATTTCCAACGGTCCCTTTCGCCAGCGTTACACCACGGAACCGTGTCATTGCTCCAGTACCAGAGACCGTTTGATCTCCGTTTGTTTTATTGAAGATGACATTGCAGATCGTCCCCGATGTGCCGAGTGACATATCGAACAATCCGTTGTTAGTGAAGTTTCCGCCGATATAGATAGAATCCTTGATGACAGGACTGAACGTCAGCGGGACTGCAAGTCCGGTCGCTGTTGCTGCCACCGACATCGTGACCGAATTTGCCGTGAATGCGGAGACCGTCGTTCCGGTCGGGATCCCTGTTCCAGAGATGCTCCATAACGCCGCAATTCCGGCAGTAGAACTGACATTGGCTATCACATTGGATGCTGCCGTTACATCACCGGTCGCATTCACTGCCGATGACACGACGAATGATCCGCCTGCCGATACGGTGAGGTTACCCGAGATGATCACTTCCCTGTTGGTTGTCGCGTCGAAAGTCAACATACCGCTCGTTCCTCCGCCAACCGTCAGGTTAGCGATGGAGATATTCTTATCAATGGTCACTGTATGACCGTTCGCAATAACAACATCACCGCTTGCCGGAACAACTCCGCCGACCCATGTTGCAGCTGAGCTCCAGTTACCGCTTGCTGCCGAAGTGATCTGAGCGTCTGCGCCTGTCACCAGCACAACGATCGCCAGGACGATGTATAACAATTGCAATTTGTTCTTCATTGTTGACTCCTTTGAATGGTGGTAAAATGGTTCTGCTTCTTTATTAAATTACACTTTCAAATAAATTTTTGTTTATCGGATCAGCAGCATCTGTTTCGAAATACTTCTTCCGGCGGATTGCAGACGGCAAAAATAGACTCCCGATGCCATCCCTGCTGCTGTGAAACGAACTTCGTACGATCTTCCAGTTTCAGCATGACCGGTGTACAATGTCTTGATATGCTCTCCTGTTACAGAATACACAGTAAGTTCAACATTGCTGTTCACTTTTACTCTGAACCGGATCATCGTTTCAGGATTGAAGGGATTGGGATAATTATTGCTCAGATCAAATTCCGGGACATGAAGATCATCAACAACAGTTTCGGATGAATATTCAAACGCGCCGCTTTGATCGATCTGTTTCAGTCTGTAGCAATATCCTCCAGCATAGACTGTATTATCGAGAAAGTCATATGTTCTAGGAGCTGCACTGCTCCCGGATCCTGCAACAATCGCGATGCGGATCCAATTATTTCCATTTATTTTCCGTTCAATATCGAATCCGTAATTATTCACTTCTGTTGCGGTCGACCAGCGAAGACGAACACCGTTACCCGCCTTCTCTGCGCTGAATGAAATTAATTCAACCGGTAACGCTCCCGGTCCACCAAGGTATGACGGTCCCACATCGGATAATGTCAGAGGACGGTTCGTCGTTGAGCCGGTCGTGTATTCATCGCAGCCGACATCCTTAGCCGTTGCGGTGGCCGGTCGTGCTTGTCCGCTGATGTCGAATAACACAGTCGGATCATCGTCTATATTTGCGATGTTGATAATGGCAGGATA
>JBMOHT010000359.1:0-2322 GCA_049317705.1 Bacteroidota bacterium
ATGCTCGACCGCGATTTTTATTGCACACTAAAAACCAGCCCGCAATATTCCCACTTCTCGAAAACATCGAAAATACAGCCAAAATCAGACATCTGTCCGGATTCACAAAGAATTATTAAAAATTCAAAAAAAAGTGTTTTATATTTTACTGTAAATATTTACATTACTATTGCCGGACGATAAAACCAACGAATTTCCTGATTGACCAAGAGAACCGGCTTGATTTCCGGTCGGTAAAACATTTCATTGTATCATAATAATTTAGAGCTATATTTCACTCATTCTTAAAGGACAGAACACCATGGCCGAAGACAAAGAAGCAAAAGTACAAGCGTTGAAGGTTGCCATCGAACAGATCGAAAAGCAGCACGGTAAAGGCTCCATCATGCGGTTGAATGACGGTCCGATCATGAAGATCGATGCGATCTCCACCGGCTCCATCTCCCTTGATGCCGCGCTCGGTATCGGAGGCGTTCCGCGCGGTCGTGTGATCGAGATCTATGGACCGGAATCGTCCGGTAAAACGACCATCTGTCTGCACATCATCGCCGAAGCTCAGAAGACCGGCGGTATCTGCGCATTCATCGACGCTGAGCATGCTCTTGATACGGGATATGCCCGCAAGCTTGGCGTTGACACCTCCTCTCTATTACTATCCCAGCCGGAATATGGCGAACAGGCACTCGAGATCGTTGAAACACTTGTCCGCAGTGGCGCTATTGATGTTGTGGTTGTGGACTCTGTTGCGGCCTTGACTCCCCGCGCCGAAATTGAAGGCGAAATGGGCGACCCGACCATGGGTGTTCATGCGAGATTGATGTCCCAGGCTCTCCGCAAACTGACCTCCGCAATTTCGAAATCGAAAACGACCGTTATGTTCACCAACCAGCTTCGTATGAAGATCGGTATCATGTTCGGCAATCCCGAAACGACCACCGGCGGTAACGCACTGAAATTTTACGCGTCGGTCCGTATGGACGTCCGCCGTATCGAAGCGATCAAAGACGGCACGAACATTATCGGTAACCGTACGAAAGTGAAAGTGGTGAAGAATAAGGTCGCTCCCCCGTTCAAAGAAGTTCAGTTCGACATTCTCTATAATGAGGGAATTTCAAAACTCGGCGATCTGATCGATGTTGCTGTGGAACAGAATATCATCAACAAGAGCGGTTCGTGGTTCTCGTACAAAGAGGAACGTATCGGTCAGGGACGTGATTCCGTAAAGGCATTCTTAACAGCGAACGAGAATCTGGCTAAGCAGATCGATACCGAGGTCCGCGTGAAACTCGGCGTCGCAGGTGTTGCCCCGGCAAAACCGAATGACGTCGAAGAAAAACCTGCGAAAGAAGCAGCAAAAGAAGCAAAGAAAGCGAAGTAGTTCTCGATGAACAATAGACCAGAGCGTTTACCCGCCGGATTTTTGGCGCGTTGCTCCGTCCCTTATATTTTTCAGAAAGAATGAAGCAGTATCTTAGTCCCGTCATATTGTGAGATATGATTGGGCTCTATCGTTATGATCATTACAAAGATAGAACGTCAAAAGAAGAACAGATCCCGATTTTCGATCTTTGTGGATGAGAAGTATGCATTCAGCGTCAGTGAAGATACGTATGTCCGGTTCATTCTTCACACAGGACAATCAATAAGTGAAGAAGAACGGACCGAAATAGAGAAAGTTGAGAATGAATCCTCAGTGAAGAGGGCAGCACTCAAATTTCGTTCCTATCGGCCCCGGTCCAAAAAAGAAATATCAGAGTATCTTCAGAAAAAAGGATACGATGAATCTGCAGTTGCTATCGGTTTGAAATTCCTTGGCGACAACAATCTGCTGAACGATGTGGAATTTGCACGGATGCTCTGCCGCGACAGATTGATGCTGAAACCGATCGGCCGCTCTTCGATGCGTCAGTTATTGTTTAAGAAAGGAATCGACCGGACAGCAACAGAACGGATCCTTGAAGAGTTCTATACTGCTGAATCTGAGAATGCTCTGGCGCTGAAGGAAGCCGAACGGAAATTCAAACGGGTCTCTTCCCTGCCGGCGCTGACACAAAAGAAAAGGATCTTTGAACATCTCGTCCGGAGAGGATACGACTCCTCTCTCGCAATGAAAATCGTCTCACAATTGGTGGAATCATGAAAGAAGACAAAAGTTTTTTTCGCAGCAGACAATGGAAAGTATTCCTGGTCACAATGGCGATCGCTCTGCCGATCTTCGTTGTCTCGACATTCTCGGACCTCTTCCTCATCCTTGTCATATCCTTCACACTCACCTTCATCCTGAAACCGCTGGTGGATGCCATTGAGAATCTGGGAGCGGCC
>JBMOHT010000360.1:0-2315 GCA_049317705.1 Bacteroidota bacterium
GATGGTTAAAAATACCCGTTTTTTGCCTTGGTATCACCTGATACAAACTAAAAATGATCTTACACATTCACTCTTGCCGGTCGTTCCTTCTCTGCTTGTTACTGTCAGTCGGATTGGCGGCTCAATCCTCTGTTCCTAAAAGCGATGTGTTCATGCAGGGGTTCTATTGGAACTCGCCGATGGGGGGAATCTGGTACGATTCGCTCTCGAAATTGGCACCGCGACTTGCGACCGCCGGATTCAATGGTATATGGTTCCCGTCCCCGGTGAAAGGGGCGAGCGGCGGTTATTCTATGGGATACGATCCGTACGATCATTTTGATCTCGGTGAGTATGATCAAAAAGGATCGATCGAGACACGGTTCGGAAGCAGAACAGAATTGGTGCACGCGATCGGAGCGTTCCACACGGCAGGAATGGAGGTCTATGCCGATATTATCACGCGTCATATGATGGGAGGGGAATCTCAGGCTCCGTACGAATGTATTCCCTACTACAACGGATCCAAGATCGTATCGGACAATGGCTGGCTCGTCTTCAATTATCCGAACGGCTCCGGCCGCTTCAAAAAATCTCCGGCGGAGTTCTATCCCAACGCGCAGGATTGTTTTGTTGATTCCCGTTTTGTTGCGACCGATCCCGTGTTCCGGTTCGGAGAGTGGCTCGATCATTATAAGCAGAGCGTGCGGGACAGTCTTATCGTTTGGGGTTCATATCTCCGGACCGTTCTGAAGTATGACGGTTTCCGTCTCGATGCGGTGAAGCCGATCGATCCGTGGTTCATGGCGCAGTTCCTGAACGGTTCGAACGGGAGCGGATTCGCTGTTGCTGAATATTGGGGAAGCACTGCGGAGATCGGTGACTGGCTGAACGCGGCGAAGAACCAGTACGGTGCACAAGTGTCGATGTTCGATTTCCCGCTCCGGTACACGCTGAAGGATATGTGCAATAACACCTCCGGCACTTTCGATATGCGGACGCTTGACGGTGCCGGACTCGCCGGCGCGGGCGTTTCCGGTTACGACATCTCCACGTTCGTAGAGAATCATGATGTTGACAGGATCGGTTATGACGGATCCATTGCCAGCGGTCATGATCCTGTGTTGACGGATAAACAACTTGCCTATGCATACATCCTATTCTCCGAAGGGCGTCCGTGCGTCTTCTTCAAAGATTATTTCACGTATGGATATTCCGGTGTGATCGATACGCTCATCTCCATCCGCCGTGATTTTCTGTACGGCGCCAACACCCGGCGGAGCGGATTGAATCCCTACTATCTCGGCGGAAGCGGAACACAGGATGATCAGGCGCAGGACGTCTATGTGTCCCGGCGCGACGGCGGGAACGGCAAGCCGCCCGCCTATCTTGTGGTCAACGACCATCCGACGGGATGGAGGGGTGTATGGGTGAATTCCGATCATCCCGGAAAAAAATTCCGGGACCACACGCATCATAATGTCAATGACAACATCAAAACATCACAGGGTGACGGACGGATCGATCTCTGGGCGCCTCCTCGCAGTTATGTGATCTACATACCGGAGAATGCCGCAAGCATCATCATCACCCACTATTCTCCCCGTTTTGCAACGGATGGTGATGAGTTCATTGTCCTGTTCAACAACTCCGATACGGAGGCGGATCTGAACGGTCACGAGATCGCATATTCGAACAGTGCCGGCAGCACTCCGTCTGTAAAGATGCAATGGACTGTACCAACGATCATCCCTGCGCGCGCATATTATCTGTCTGCTTCCGTTCCATCCGTCTCCGTCGGTGCGGTCTCGGCGAAACCGGCGGATAAACTCTTTACTGCTTTCGCTTCGGATGACGGACAAGTAGCGTTCCGTGAGACACGTTCCGGCACGGTCTATTTTGCATTGGCCACGGGAGTGATATCGCAGTATCAATTCGGTCTTTCCTCGACCAAGACGTCGGCCCTCGCCGGCGGTAATCCGGGTATGGTTCAATTGACTCCGTCGGGGAAGAGTTACTCACTCACCGGAAATAATGCTGAAGATTATTCATTCATCGCGGATGAGAATATTTCATCGCTTCCCTGTTCGACCGATGATCCTCTTCCGGTTGAACTCGTATCATTCACCGCATCCGCCGGGAAGGAGGGCGTTATGCTGATTTGGAAGACGGCAACAGAAACGAACAACCATGGTTTCGAGATAGAGCGAAGTGTATTGAATCATCGGTCCATTGGATCATTGAATCAATCAGCCGATGAACAAATGGATCAATGGATACAGATCGGCTTCGTTGAAGGAAACGGAACAACCAACGCTCCAAAGTCATATTCCTTC
>JBMOHT010000361.1:0-2310 GCA_049317705.1 Bacteroidota bacterium
TCTCTTCGCGAAGCCGCTGTAGTTCGTCCTGGCTGAGGATCAATTCTTTTTCAAGATCGCTCTGTTTGGCCGGCCGTGTTCTTTTTTCCGAGACCGGTCTCTTCTTGCTTCCTGCAGGCCCTGATTCAGCTTCCGTAAAGACCACCAGCACATAATCCCGTATCGACTCCGGCTGCTTGATCCGTTGGACGGTAAGATCCACTGAGATATTCCCGCCATCCGTTTCGACCTGAAGGCTTTTCGAATAGACCGGTTCGTACGACAGCATTGCTTTTCGAAAGAGTGCCGGAAGAGCCTGATGCAGTCCCCGCCTTGCCATTGCGTAGATATTCCAATTCGCCTTTCCGGCAACCGGCGCCAGGAATTTTCCGGTCTCACCGGTAATATAGAGGATATCTCCCGTTCGATTCACCAACACGCTTGCAGGAGTATAGTGCTGAAGCAGCATTTGGTCAACAACGGTCTGTATGTTTTCGGTCGGTTGAGTTGGCAGTGTCATATCGGCAGAAGTCGTTCGTGGTGTATGCGGTAAAGTGGGAAAATCGATCAGTTCAAAAGGAAGATGGAGATTCGTCCGTTTATATAACTTCTTTTTCGTATCAAGTTCCCGGAATCCACCCTTGCGTCCCGACAATGTTTCGGACGATCCAAGCAGGAGTATCCCTCCGGACTTCAGCGTATAGTGGAACAGTGTCATCAATTTCTTCTGCAGTTCTGCTTCAAAATAGATCAGCATATTCCGGCAGGTGAGGATGTCCAGCCGTGTGAACGGAGGGTCTTTGATGACATTATGCGCAGCAAAGATCACGGTCTCGCGGATCTCGGATCTGATATGATAGAAATTATTCTCTTCCGTAAAGAAGCGTTTGAGCCGTTCCGGTGAGACATCGACCGCGATGTTCTTTTGATAGTTCCCTTTCCGGGCGATTTCTATCGAGTCAGCGTCCAGATCTGAGGCAAAGATCTGTATGGAGATATTCTTCTTCACGCTCTCTGCCGCTTCTTTCATCACCATCGCAAGAGAATACGCCTCCTCTCCGGTGGAACAGCCCGGGACCCAGGCACGCACGACCTGTCCGTTGCTGAACTCGCTGAACATTTCCGGGAGAACTTTGTCTCTCAGCATATCCCATACTGCCGGATCGCGGAAGAAGTTGGTCACGCCGATCAACAGTTCCTTGAACAGAATTTCAGTCTCTTTCGGATTTTCCTGAAGGAAACGGACATAGAGCTGAAGTGATCCCAATTGATGGATGTTCTTCCTCCGCTCAATGCGGCGGAATAAGGTATGTTTCTTGTATTGGGAGAACTCATGCCCCGTTTGTTCACGCAGAAGAATGATGATCTTTTCGATGAATCCGCTGTTCTCTTCGTCGATCGTCGGCACGACCGTTGCCGGCGGAGCGTGCTTCAGCAGCTCAATGAGACGCACCGGAAGGATCTCTGCCGCAGCCGTTACATCGGCGATGACGGATTTCAGTGCACTGCGCGGCATGCCGTCGAACTTAGCGGACTCGGGATCCTGCACCAGAACGATACCGTATTTCTCCTTGATCGCTTTCAGTCCGATACTTCCATCGCTTCCCATTCCCGACAGGACGATGCCGATACTGTTCTCACGGCGGTCCTCTGCCAATGAACGGAAAAAAACATCGATCGGCAGACGGAGTCCGCGTGTTTCAACCGGTTCGAATAAATGGAGCAACCCATGCAGTATCGACATGCTCTTATTCGGGGGGATGACAAAGACAGTATTCGGAGCGACCGGCATCCGGTCCGTTACCTGAATGACCTTCATAGCGGTCACCCTCTGCAGCAATTCCGGCAGCATGCCGGGACGTGTAGGTTCAAGATGTTGAATGACAACGAACGCCATGCCGTTCTCTTTCGGCATATGCATGAAGAACTGTTCGAGAGCTTCGAGTCCTCCCGCCGATGCACCAATTGCAACGACAGGTAATTGCTGCGGTGTATTCGGTGCCGTCGTTCTTTTTCGAGGATCGTTTTTCTCCACCGATTCTTTGGCAAGAGGGAGAGCTTCCAAATGCGGTCTTTGTTTCAGAATTCTTGGACGGAGAGTCTTTTTTCTCATAAAGGAATTCTGTTCGGAATACCCATGATCCAATACAATACACAACAACGGGCGATCATTGTAAACCGGGGAAAAGTTTACATCAGTTTAAGAGGGGGAAACCGGGGGGAAAGACAACCGTTTCAGAAACGGAAGGAACATCCGACGGATATTGGTTTCAGCGAAAATAAACTGCTGCATAGGAACAATTTTCTGTTACTATGTAATCAAATTTACCG
>JBMOHT010000362.1:0-2308 GCA_049317705.1 Bacteroidota bacterium
GCACGAATGAATTGAATGAACGGTATGAAGAGTTCTCGCAGCAGAACATCACCACAGTGCATAACGGGATCCCGTTCGATCCTTCGCGCTGGCAGAATGAAACGGTTGCACAGCAACCGATCATCCTTGTGCCTGCACCGGACCCGTATTGGCCGGGACCAGCAGCTCCGGTGAATCCGTGGTGGGCACCGCCGATCTCGACGACCGGTACATCATCGAACGGACCGGTGAATACATCGGGGAATAAGATCCGTGATAATGGTCCTTCGCGCGACGGCAACAGGAGCGGCGACAGGAATACCCCTATTCCTTCACCGACATATTCTCAGCCGACATCATCCGGCAGTTCATCATCAAGCGTTACTGCGCCGCCGCCTTCGACCTATATTGCTCCCGCACCGCAGCCGGCGCAGACAAATACCAATGAGCGGAGCAGAGATTCAAACAGTTCAACGGGTTCGACGAGCCGCACCAGGGACAGCGGAGCTTCGCGCGATGACGGCGGAGAACGTCCGAGATAATCAGAGAGAGAAACTATGAAACGATCAACAATTTTCGCAATAACAATTCTCGCCATTCAATCGTTTGGGCTTGCGCAATATTCCGAAGATGCACTTCGATATTCCGGACGGGGATACGGTTCCGGATCGCGTGCATTGGGCATGGGAAATGCGTATATCGGCGTGTCGGATGATTACAGTGCATCCGTGTGGAATCCGGCCGGTCTCGCGCAAATGCGCAGACTGGAAGTGATGGGTGGGATCTCCAGCACAGGGATGTCGAATGATGCATCGTATTATGGCAGCAATCAGACTTCCGATATCTCAGCGACAGCGCTGGATAATATCGGATTTGTTTTTCCTTTCCCGACCGTGCAGGGAAGTCTTGTATTCGCTTTCGGTTTCAACAGAGTCTCCGATTTTGCCTCCGATGTGAAATTTGAAGGTTTCAATAATCAGAGTTCCATCATACCGTCGTTATATCAATCCACGGCGTCGTACGATGTACCGTACAATGTCTATCTGACGAACGTCAGCGGATATTCGGCGGTGCAGAAGAATATCAATCAACGCGGTGAGATCAAAGAAGGAGGCAGCCTCGGTCAATGGTCCTTCTCCGGTGCCATCGACGTTGAAGAGAATCTCTCTCTCGGTGTTTCGCTGAATGTCTATTCCGGAGCATACGATTATACCCGCAATTTTGTGGAAGAGGATACCAAGAACATCTATAATAACACCGCGGCGGGTCTTCCTTCGGATTCGGCATATCTCCGTTTCAATAAGTTCTATCTTGATAATTTCCTGAACGGAGAATTGAGCGGAAGCAACATCATGCTGGGATTCATGTACCGCACGGACCTTGTGCGGGTAGGACTGATCGCCAAAGGACCGACCTCCGTTACAGTGAAAGAAACATATTCCGACGATGGCGAGAGTGTGTTCGATAACAACGGCGGTTCATGGAGTCCTTCGAATCCTGCCAAGAAATATTCCACACCGGTGTCGAACAACGAATACAGTGTCAGTTCCCCATGGACATTCGGAGCAGGAGCTTCCATCTATCTTATTCCCCAACTTCTGCTGGCGGCGGATGTTGAATATACGGATTGGACCCAGATAGCGTGGGGGGATAACCCCGACCTGGAAAAAAAGAACAACCAGCTGCAGTCAGAATTCCGTTCGACAGTGAATTACCGTTTCGGTGCGGAATTCGATATTCCTTCGACCGAGATGCGAGTGCGGGGAGGGTATTCGATGACACCGTCCCCATATAAGAACGATCCTTCAACGTTCGATCAGGCGATGTTCACCGGAGGGGCGGGGATCTTCCTTCAGAGGAATGTCGTGATGGATGCTGCGTTTGCATACGGAACGATGAAATCCTACAGGAATGAATACTCCATCAGCGGTCTTCCGAATACCGCACGGGTCGATCGATCGATCACCGCAACACTGGTGAATTTCACCATCAGCTACCGATTTTGAAATCGGACCATTTTGTTCTGCGAATCACTTCGAACGCCGCTCTTCAGCGGCGTTCCCATTTAATAGTTGAGTTTAACTCATAGTTTCAATAGTTTAAAGCCTAGTATTCAATGGGGTATCATCGTTATGTTTGGCAAGAAACCGACTGTTATAGCGCCTGATCAGCAGCGAGATCTCATCTCGAAGCATCTTCGATTCGCCGATGAATTGGTGCGCGCAAAAAATTATGACGGCGCGCTTGAAGAGATACGAAAAGCACTGGAGATCGATCCGAAACACTCGCTCTCCCGTTCATTCCAACAGCGCATCATGCTGATACAGAA
>JBMOHT010000363.1:0-2278 GCA_049317705.1 Bacteroidota bacterium
CAGTGCCTGCTGCCTCAAGCGAAAAATGAAATATCTTTTCAGGTTCGCTTTGATATAACTGCAGTTTCATCGGTGCGGTGAGATCACTCTTTGCATCGCGGTTCCATGCGAATGATTGCAGCGTTCCTGCGAATGTTTGATAGAGCGACATCTGCATGTTCTGCTCAGGTTTTGCGAGTGCGAAGGTGAGAGGAAGAACAACCACCGGATGTTCCAATAGTTGTTCGAGATTCTTCATTCGCAGCAGACTGAGGGTTGTGTCCTGCGGTTCGGTCTGTGCACGTTCTTGTGCGGGTGAAAACAAAGTGAGGCATGTAAGAATGAGAAATATGATAACTGTTTTCATTGTTAAGTATCCTCAATATTTTTTTGCCTTCTCTGTATAAATTTAAATAGTGAGCTCTCGTTACTTCTTTTCCTTGAATGGGAGAACGCACAATCCCTCCCCTGTAAGGGGAGGGTTAGGTCCGAAGAACTCCTTCGGAGCTGGGGTCAAGGTTCAATTCAATTTCTACGGCATCAAACTGCTTTTCGCCTGGAAGCGCAGCACCCGCGAATTGGAATAGCACGTAACGAATAATTTTCCGGTGGCACTCTGCACCGCAACACCGTACGGCTGACCGATATTGGTTTCCGATGCAGCGGTGATGGTACCGTTCGTGAAATTCGATTTTCCGATCACGACATCCGCAGAGTCGCCATTCTTTTTTGCGGGAGCATTATAAAAAACCATCAGACGATTGAATCCGCCATCCGCAACATACAGATCATTTTTCTGATCGACCGCCATTGCATACGGCAGATAGATGTTCCCGCGGTTCGCAACGGTCGGCGTGGAGCCGTTCGCAAAATCCGATTTGCCGAGCACGATATCCGCAGAGTCGCCGTTCGCTTTTGTCTGTGCGTTCAAAAAGATAAGGATGCGGCAGTTTCCCCGTTCGCCGACGTAGAGATTGCCATTCTTATCCACGGCGACCGATGTCGGATTCCACATTTTATTGTTGCCGACACCGTTCGCACTTGCGGTGAACGATGTCTGTCCGAACACAGCATCGGCAGCAGCGCCGTTCGCTTTGGATGCCGCGCTGTTGAATCGAAGCACGCGATTGTTCGATCCATCCGCAACATACAGATTTCCTGATGCGTCCACCGCAATGCCCTGTGGCGAAAAGAATGTTGTTGCGGTGGAACCGAATCCTTTGGAGGTGAAGTTCGGCTGACCAAGCACCCCCTCTGCGGCTGCACCGTTCGCTTTGGATGCGGCGCCGGCAAACCGGAGCACGCGCGAATTTCCCTGATCGAGCACAAAAAGATTTCCGGAAGGATCGAGCGCAATGGATACCGGCGTTTCAACGCCGTTGGCGGATGGAGTGCTTCCGCTGAGATTGAAATTCCAATTCCGGTTGGTGAAGTTCGCCTGACCGAGCACGCCGTCTGCATTGGCGCCGCTCGCTTTGGTATCGGCATTGTCGTAGCGCAAAATGCGGTGCGCTCGCTGATCCACAACAAAGAGTGTTCCGGTGCTGCTCACTGCTAAACCCCACGGACCGGGAATGGTACTTTGCCCTGCAGTGTCGAGACCTGTTGCGGTGAATGTTGTATGACCGAACACCGCTTCGGCACTCTGCCCGGTGACCCACGGCGGAACAACGTCCGTCTGCGTTGGTGCCGGATCATCTTTTTTGCAGCCGATCAGCAGCAAGGTAATGACAATGAAACCCAAAACATTTTTCATACGCTCCTCATTAAATTGTTCGTTATGCTGACGACCTGCCCGACTTCGTCATTTAAGCGGGATGTCAGCTTCGTTGATTGAGCCAATGTATTTTATTTCCGGGTGGGTTGCAAGTTGTGTTCACTACCTGTTGATTGACAGCACAACAAACCGTGAGATGATTACGAAAGTGTGTTATTGTCCCGAAGGGATTCCTTTGGTAAATGCTCCTGTCGGGAATCCACATAACAAAAACAGCAAGTCATTGCGAGTCCCGATGTTCTCAATCGGGACGAAGCAATCTGCAAGAGGGGACAGACGCACTGCTCAACGCACCGTAATGTTTTCCTGCGCATGTGCCGTGATCTCCGTTTTCATCTGCTCTTCTGGTACATCTCCGGTGAAGAGCTCGCCGTAGATGATCATCAACTCCCGGCGTTTTGTCTCATCCGGAAGATGGAAAAGACGGAGGGTGATGAATGTCCCGTCGAGTTTGTAACCTTTGGATTGGAGGAAATTTTCCGCCGCCTTGGAGTCCGAGCCGGTACGATCATCCATGGTAAA
>JBMOHT010000364.1:0-2270 GCA_049317705.1 Bacteroidota bacterium
C
This sequence comes from Bacteroidota bacterium, assembly GCA_049317705.1. Classification (GTDB taxonomy): domain Bacteria; phylum Bacteroidota; class Ignavibacteria; order UBA10030; family UBA8401; genus UBA8401. The sequence goes on from JBMOHT010000364.1 coordinate 2, forward strand.
CGTCTGGTGGCCGGTTGCCGGGACATTCTACCCCAGGCCGGATTCCTTACCGAGATTGAACAGAACGCCCGTTCCGAAATCCTTCGGGAAGAAACCGAACACACTGTCGATCTTGTCGTAGATGGCAATCGGCTGTTTGAAACGGTCGTAACCAAGTCCGTCGGTGATGGCTCCCGCATCCTCGAAGGTATGATAGGTCGCTTTATAGACTTTGTATCCTTCAAAATCATAGACCTTCAGGAATCGGTCGAAACTCTGTTCCGCACCGTCATCCCAATAGAGGGTCACTTTCTTATCCTCGGCGACCGCACGCAGTTTTGGTTTCGTGGGTGCGATTGCGAAGTTGTAGTTGGAATTGTAGATCTTCTGGACGGTCTCTTTGTTGCGAAGAATGTCCGTCTCATCCCATCCATATAACAGAGCGAGAGAGAAGAATTCTTTTTGGTTCGGACGCAGCGGGAAGAAACCGGACGAGAAGACATAATCATAATCCGCCGTTTCGGTCGTCTTCGTATCGAAGTATCCCGGACGGGAGAAATCCCACATCTGGTCGTCGTTGCTGTACGTGAGTGTTCCGTAACGGTAGAACTTGAAGCTGGTCAAACCGATCTGGTCGGACTCATCCACATCCACGATATCGATATTCGGTTCGCCGGGAAGCTCACCGATTCCGGCCGTGGGAACTCCATCCCCTTCACCCTGGTCACCGGTCCCAGGTTTTCCGTCCAGACCGACGTCGTCAAACTGCAGGTCCCAGTCGCCGTCGTTATCCAATTTATCATCACGCCGTTCGTCGATAAGATAATTCGCACTGCCGACCCCGGTGATGTAATCCTTCGAGAGATAATCCTGATTGTTCCTCGGTGAACGGATGTAGAGATACTGTTTCACCGAATCCTGATCGATCGTTCCGTCGCTTTCATCGATGATGCCGTTCAGGTTGTCATCCACACCATTCCGCTCAAGTTCGATCAGCGGTGAGTTCGGCGGCATGAAATATTCCGTCCCTTTCTTCGTAAAGCGGATCCCTTCGGCAGGCATTGTAGTCACCGTCCGGTCATAATTTGCACTGTTATAATTGATCAGCACGATCTGATTCCCGACCTGATACGATTTCGCAAAATCTGCGATGGTGATGATCTTACCCGTGCCTCCTCCCGGTTTCGCAGGATCGTTCGCGTCACCGTCATTGTCGATACCGTCGTAAGGATTTCCCGGACTTTCCAAAAATGCAAAACCGAGCCACGGTACCGGTGAGTAACCGCCGATACCGATATTGTCCACATCATAACTGACCGCGAGACTCTTCTCACGGTAGAATCCTGCCGCATCATCAGCATAGTCGGAACCGCCGCCGGAAATGATGCCGCCCATGGAAGCGCCGGTATTCACACCGAAGAGTGTCTTATCATGATTGAGGGAGCCGAAATTACGGATATCATAGAGAAAGAAGATGCAGTCCTCTGCATCGGGATTCGACCATTGAAGTCCGCGAACGGACATGCGCAGTCCCAAACCGCCGCGCTTCGGTTCTGCCGGTACCGGCAGCGGAAGTTTCAATCCTTTGAACAATCTGTTATACTGATAATCATCCATCACATAGTAGCTCTCCTCGTCGGCATTCTGCTGATCTTTACCGAAGTATCCGTTCCAGTGATTGCTCCATCCCGGATCGACGACATCACCGGTCTTATCGGGCCAGAACGGCGGCCAACTGAACGCCTGATGACTCATGGCGATGGCATGCTGCGGGTCCTTTTCTTTCTGCGTCAGGTTCAGGAACCCGGAGAGCGGTTCGAATCCCTGGAATTTCCCGAGCGTATCGTGCGGGAAGATATTCGGGTCCCATCCTTCATTCCAGATTCCGGGAACAACGAACGAAAATGTTGAATCGGTTGTGCCGGGTTTATATCCTGCGAAGATGCGCATTTCGGACATCACATATCCTGATGTATTACCGACCTGCACCTTGCCGCTGCCGATAGGCCATTCGCCGCCGTAGACGACACTTTGATCCCCGCGAACGGAACCGAGTCTGCCGTTGTTATGGAATGTCAGCCGGATGAGATTCCCTGCGTGAACATTCCGTGCACGGTTGATGACATCACCGAAACCGAAACTTTGAGCGGCAAGCGGAGTGCCTGCCGAGAGCATGACGAACATTGCAACAATAACGAGTGTACTTTTCATTCAAACCTCAGATCATCCCTGTTCAGAATGATAACATGATTGTGATTTTATTGTGTGAATCGAATCTTCCCAGATCGAC
>JBMOHT010000365.1:0-2265 GCA_049317705.1 Bacteroidota bacterium
TTGTTGAAGCGCTTCGTAAGGACTGGTCAACCGATCCGTTCACCTTCCTTGAGAAGGACGGATACTTTTACGGACGCGGAACAACCGATATGAAATCCGACGACGCGTGTCTGGTCGCCAATCTTATCCGCCTCAAACAAGAAGGGTTCATCCCGAACCGGGATATTATCGTCGCGCTGACCGATCACGAAGAGAACGGGGAATACAACGGCGTTCAATGGCTTTTGGCGAACCGCCGGGAACTGATCGACGCCGAGTACTGCGTCAATCCTGATGCCGGAGGAGGAGAGAGTAAGAACGGCAAAGAGATCGTGATGATGATCCAGACAAGCGAGAAGGTCTATTACGATTTCAAATTCGAAGTTAAGAATAAAGGGGGGCACAGCTCGCTTCCTGTGAAGGACAATGCGATCTATCATTTGTCCGAAGCGCTGACCAAGGTTGCAAACTATCAATTCCCGATCAGGTTGAATGAAACAACCAGGAAGTTCTTCGAGCGGAGCGCTCTGCAGGAGACCGGTCAAAAGAAGGCGGACATGCTGGCGATGGCAAAACTTCCGCTCGACACGGCGGCTGCAAACCGGCTTGCGGCGCTCTTGCCGGGCTACAACTCAAGGATGCGCACGACTTGTGTGGCCACGATGCTCAGCGGCGGTCACGCCGAGAACGCACTTCCACAGCACGCCGAGGCGAATGTGAACTGCCGGATGCTACCGGATGACAGTCCTGAGAATGTTCTTGCAACACTGAATGCGATCGTCGCGGATACCCAAGTGGTGATCACACGGAAGAATAACTCCGTCATCGGACCGCTCTCGCCGCTGCGCAAAGATGTCATGGATCCGCTTGAAAAACTGACAGCAAAAATGTGGCCGGGAGTGACCGTCACACCGACCATGTCCACCGGTGCATCGGACGGAAAGATGATCCGCGCGGCGGGAATTCCTGTCTACGGCATCTCAGGAATGTTCACGGATATGGATGACGTGCGGGCGCACGGGAGGGATGAACGGATCGGGGTGAAAGAGTATTATAAAGGAGTGGAGTTCATGTATTCATTTATAAAGGCATTGACCGCTGGGTCATAAATTATCACCACGGAGGTCACGCCCGCCAAAGAGACGGCGGGCAGGAAGAACACGGAGAATAAATGTAGGGCGGACGGATCGTCCGCCCGTTTTGTTTTAAGCAATGGAACACGGATCAGACGGATCAAACGGATATTCGCGGATAAGAAATAAAAAGGAAGAACGATCCATGAATAATACGAATTGACGATATATAAGCAACGAACCGGTCGCTTAAAGCGAACGGTTCGCTAACAATTGTAGGGGCGGACGCAAGTCCGCCCTTTATGTTTAATAGAACACGTCCGCCACATTTCCCCCATTAGAATACATCACAATCGTTTGAATTTGACATTGAGAAGGTTTTATTGTAAATACTGTAAATAATTACACCTTCATTGTCCGGACCCAACCTGGGGCATATTTGAGAGTCTTCATTTCTTAGCAGAATCTTCCTTCGATGGGAAGGCAGGTTTTGCCAATGTTGTCCAACGTTTCTGATCAGAGGTGCAGGGAATGAAAAGAGCTAAAAAGAAATTATGGAAATAAAAAAGTATTCGCTGAAACCGCTGCCGCACGAGACCTTGCGGGTGATTGAGCCCGGGAAGTTCAAGATCAATTACAAAACGGATCTGAACGACGCGCAGTATCAAGCCGCAACATCGACGCAGGGACCGTTCCTTGTGATAGCAGGAGCCGGGACAGGAAAGACGCGCATGATCGTCTACAGAGTTTCCTATCTGATCGAGAACGGAGTGTCGCCGGAGAGGATACTGCTTCTGACCTTTACCAGAAGAGCCGCAAGAACGATGCTCACCCGCGCGACGCAGCTTCTTGATTCCCGGTGCGATAAAGTCTCCGGCGGAACCTTCCACAGCTTCGCCAATATGATCCTTCGGCAGCACGCGCCGCTGATCGGATACCAGCCGAACTTCACCATCCTTGATCAAGGGGACGCGGAAGACACGATCAACGTCATCCGCCGGCAGCTGAAATTCGATGAGAAGGGAAGACGCTTTCCTCAAAAAGGAGTGCTGCAGGATATCTACAGCAGGACGATCAACACCGGAGTTTCGGTCGAGAAGATCGTTGAACTTGATTATCCCCGGTTCGCGGAAGACATCCCTGATATGAAGAAGGTCTTTCAGACGTATCTGGTCTTCAAGAAGAAGAACAACCGGATGGATTACGATGATCT
>JBMOHT010000366.1:0-2264 GCA_049317705.1 Bacteroidota bacterium
GCATGCACGGCATTATTGGCAAGATTGAGGATGATCTCATGGATGCGGACAGGATCGGCAAGGACCGGTCGTGAGATACCGAGTTGTGAATATTCGATGGTCACAGTCGACGGAACCGATGCCCTCAACAATTTAAGCGCTTCATCCACGATCGGTGCAATATTCACGATCTCTTTCTTTTGGACACTCTGCCTGCTGAAGGCGAGGATCTGCTGCGTGAGCTGCTTTGCCCTGTTCGATGCCGCCAGAATCTGTTCGATATTGCTTTTCAATGCCGGATCATTCTCCGCCTGTCGTTGCGAGAGCGAGGCGAACCCGATGATACCCGTAAGAATATTGTTGAAATCATGAGCGATACCGCCGGCAAGCTGACCGATCGCTTCCATCTTTTCGGCCTGCCGGAGACGATGTTCCGCCTGCTGCAGTTTCACTTTCGTCCGGTTGAATTCGGTCGTATCATAGATAAGAGAATACAGGATCTTCGATCCGTTGACATTGATCAAACTTGAGATCACTTCCACATCGCGCACCTCTCCTCCGGCGAGACGATGTTTGAAATTGAAATGCCCTTGATGATTCATCACCGCTTGTTCCATCTCATGCCGGATCTCCTCCGGAGAAAAGATGTTGATCTGATCGATATTCATCGAACAAAGTTCATGAAGAGCATACCCGTAATACCGACAGGCGGCTGCATTGGCATCCTTGATACTGCCGGAGACAGGATCAACGATCAGGATCACGGCAAAATTATCATGGAAGAGAGACCGGTACCGTTCTTCATTCAAACGGATGGATTCTTCATACTGTTTCCGTTCGGTGATATCGATCGTGAATCCGGCAAGATATTGCGGCTTACCATTGATGATGATAGGGAATTTGATCGTGGAGTAATATCGTCCGTTCAATTCCTCTTCGAAGGAGACCGTCTTCGATTCCTGCAGCAGAGCACGGTCGTCACGGTCGAGCTTCTCGGCAAATTTCGATGGGAACAATTCGCTTGACGTTCGCCCCAGCAATTCATCCATCGGTTTGCCGAGCATAGTGCTGAAATTGGCGCTGAGCCGTATAGCACGCATCTGTGCATCTTTAATGAAGATGTACACAGGGCTATGCGAGAAATATTGCTTGAAGATCTCCTCATTCTCCAGAACGGCCTTCTCCAGCCGTTTTTCTTCGGTGATATCCTCCACCGTACCGTCGTAATACATGGTCTTCCCGGTCAGATCCCTGATCGCGCGTGCGTGTTCATTCACCATCAGTGTATTCCCGTTACGACATTTCCATACACCGATCAGATCGTTGATCTCGCCGTCCCGTTCGATCTGTTCGATGAACAGTTTCCTCGGATACGAGGGTTCAAAACCGCTCTCTTCAAGATTTCGTTGAGCCAGTTCTTCGAAAGTGGAGAATCCCAGCATCCGCACCAGTGTGTGATTCGCCATGATGATCCGTCCATCGACGGTCGTTCTGTACAGACCTACCGGCACATTCTCATAGAACATTCGGTATTTCAATTCACTTTCACGGAGCGCTTCCTCGGTCAGTTTCCATTCGGTATTATCGAAAATACTGAGCAGGAATTCCCGTTCCTTCGGCGACACAGTTCCGATCAAGTGAATGTATCTCCGCGATCCGCCGGCGCAGTCGATACTGAGGTCACAATCGCAGCGCACGGCGCCTCTTTTTAATCCGTCCAAGAACCGATAGAGCTCCTGTTTGGAATCATGAGAGACGAACATACCAAGCATTTTACCAACGGCCATTGGGAGCTGCGCTTCCAGCAGTGATGCCGCCTCCTGATTCATTTCGATGATGATACCATGGGAAGAAATGACCGCAACACCGGCGGGGAGCGCCTGCACAATGTTCCCTGAATGTTCACCGGAAACCGCTGCTCCTCCATCCGGAACAGCGGATCTTCCTTGCCCTACGTCGGATTCGATCAACTGCAGTTCAAGTTCACGGATGATCGCACGGAGCTGCTCAGGCGTATGCTCCGCGGCGGCTCGCGATCCTCTCTGCTCGAGCAGTTGTTCCGCGAGTATGCGGGGGGATACCGCATTCGGCTGGTGTTCCGGTGTGACCATAGGATCTTTCGTAGAGTTCATTAATACATCAAACAGCGTGCTGTTACGGTTTTTTATATGACGGGAAATATTTCTCTACACAGTTCGGACAGAGACTGTGGGAGAACTGTGCATCGGTATGTTTCTGCACATACGATTCCACCTGTTCCCAGAATCCTTCATCATCCCTGACAT
>JBMOHT010000367.1:0-2258 GCA_049317705.1 Bacteroidota bacterium
GGTTCGGGAAAAGTGGATGCCGTGGCTGCGCTGAAAGGAACAACATCCGTCCGCAGCGTATCCGGTAATGTTCCGGTTCTCTTTCAATTGGAGCAGAACTATCCCAATCCGTTCAATCCTTCCACAACATTGGGATTCACGCTGCAGGTTTCAGGATTGACAACACTCAAGATCTATGATGCGCTCGGAAGGGAAGTATCGACACTGGCAAACGAAAATCTTGAAGCGGGAGTGTATCACGAGCGGACGTTCAATGCTTCCAATCTTTCGAGTGGTATCTATTTCGCGAGATTGGTCAGCGGTAATAATTCGCAGATCAAGAAATTATCTCTGATCAAATAATGAACGTATTGGAGAGTGAACCGTTCGCTTAGAGCGAACGGTTCATTTTTTTTTTCTTAGTGGTGTGGTTCGTCTCGCCATTGCGCTATTGCGGGGCTCGCTCACCATGACAAGGTGTTTCTCATCTGTGGTGACCCGTCTTTTCCCGTTACATCCGTGTTCTATTGCTTCTGTTCATGGGACGGACATTTACCCGCCGTTTGTTTGGCGGGATTGTCCGTCCTTACATTTATTTTTTGTGTTCTTCGTGCTCTATGTGTCTTAGTGTTTTTCTTTTTTATCTATCCGTGCCGATCCGTTCTTTCCGTATCATCCCTGCCCGCCATCTTTTTGGCGGGCGTGTGCTGTTAAACCGCATCGACAACCGGTCCGGATTGGCATCCGGACCTACATTTCTTCTTCGTGCTCTTTGTGTCTTCGTGGTTTGCTTTTATTTAACAACTCATCCGTAGTAATCTGTCTTTTCCATTCTATCCGTGTGCTATTATAACTATTTATCCTTCTCCGATTCCAAATGGAACCGGTGCAGGAACCTGTGCACCGCGGGAGCGAAGATGATACCGGCAATGATCAAAACGGCGAGTCCGCTGTACAATGCATAGAGTCCCGCAAAGATCTTCCCCGCATCGGTCTGCGGTGAGGTGAGAGGACCCATTCCCGAAAGGATCATCGCCGCATTCGTGAATGCGTCGATCCACGCCAATCCTTCAAAATAATGATACCCGCTCATTCCCGCGCCGAGTGAGATGATGATCAGAATCACTCCGAGCATGGCGGAATATATGATCCGTTTGATGTACGCTTCAATTGATAGGAGCGGCTGACTGCGGTGTTCATAGAAGTATTTTTTCATGGATGCAATATCTCCCTTCTTCGTGCGAAATTCAAGGCTTTCGTATCCAAGTGAACCGTTCGCTTCATCGAAACATGTCACGCACGTATAAACTGCGTGGCATGTTCAAAGAGCTGTTTACCACGTTCATCCATTCTTTATTTTTCTTTTACCTTTTATCACATCTGTTTCGATCCCCCGACTTGCGTCGGGGCAGGCATTCTTTCCGTGTAATCCGTGTTCCATTACTTTTGGACCACCTGCAAGATCCAACGGACTCCTTCGGAGCGGTCCTGCATTTCTTCTTTGTGTTCTTCGTGCCCTTTGTGTCTTAGTGGTTTGCTTTTCCATTAAAAAAATCCCCGCAAATGCGGGGATCTGTTGAATCTTGAAAAATACGAACGCTTATTTCATCAGTACCAGTTTCTTCGTTGCCGTGAATTCTCCTGCGGTGATGGTATAAAAATAGACCCCGCTTGCGATGTGCGGCGCAGTGAACTCCGCGGAATATGTCCCCGCATCCTTGCGTTCATTCACGAGCGTGGTGATCTCTTTTCCCATCACATCATATACTTTCAATGTTACCGGACTGCTCACCGGTAATTCATAAGTGATCCTCGTTGACGGATTGAACGGATTCGGAAAATTCTGCGAGAGCTGAAAGTTTCCTGCGGACAATACCGGTTCGTTCACTCCTGTTACGGTCCAGCCGGCCGCGTATTCGTCCCAGACGAAGGTCTTGGTGATCTGATTGTATTCCCACAGACTCACTCCCGGATATTTATACGTGGACTGTGCCGTCGTGCAGAATCCGGCAATATCTCCGGTGAGCACATCGCTGCCGTAGCCGAAGTAGCACGCCTGCCCGATCGGCATGATCGGTTTCTTCGCCGCGCTGTCCCCGGCGGCGACCCAGGCATTTGTATTGCTGACGAACTGTGTGTTCATCAGATTCAATTCGTTTGCCGGTGTAGTGGGGCGTGCGGACCAGTATGTCTGCGGCATGTTCACATCCATCCGTTTCAGGAATGCGACCCACGGGAATGTCGTATGGCCCGTCACCCGTCCCCACGCCGTCAGTGCA
>JBMOHT010000368.1:0-2255 GCA_049317705.1 Bacteroidota bacterium
AGCCATTGGTACTCCTTCGTATTAATAAGATGTAGGACACTTTCAAAGTGTCCTACATCTTTATAGGTTTGAGATTTATTTTTTCTTCGATGATTTCTTTGCTGTTTTCTTTTTCACAACAACCTTCTTCTTAGCCGCTTTTTTCGGAGCAGACTTCTTCGCCTTGATGGTGTAGGTCGCTTTGTATTTCTTTGCCAATGCTGTCTTCATCATCTCACCCATGGATGCGGGAGAATCAACGACGTGGATTCCGGCGCTCTTCATAGCTTTCATCTTCTCATCCGCTGTTCCTTTACCGCCGGAGATGATCGCACCGGCATGGCCCATGCGGCGGCCCGGAGGCGCTGTGCGTCCTGCAATGAATCCGACGACCGGTTTGGAGACATATTTCTTGATATACGCCGCAGCTTCTTCTTCCGCACTGCCGCCGATCTCGCCGATCATGATGATGCCGTCGGTCTTGTCATCTTCGTTGAACAATTTCACTGCATCGATGAATTGTGTTCCGATGATCGGGTCGCCGCCGATACCGATACAGGTGGACTGGCCGATGCCGCGTTCGGTGAGCTGCCAGACCGATTCGTAAGTCAATGTTCCGCTGCGCGAAACGACGCCAACGCGTCCCGGCTTGTGGATGAATGCCGGCATAATGCCGACTTTCGCTTCGCCCGGAGTGATGATGCCGGGACAGTTCGGTCCGATCAGACGGACACCTTTTTTGGTGATGTATTCATACGCCTTCACCATATCCTTCACCGGAAGTCCTTCGGTGATACAGACGATCAGTTCAACGCCGGCATCCGCTGCCTCCATGATCGCATCACCTGCGAATGCTGCCGGAACGTATATGATGGAAGTATTTGCTCCCTGTTCTTTCACCGCATCAGCCACAGTGTTGAACACCGGCACTTCACGGTTGAACTGGTCCTTCTCATTTCCTTTGTAGCGTGAACCGCCCTTGCCGGGTGTGACGCCTGCAACAACGTTCGTTCCGTAGGCGAGCATCTGCGATGTATGGAATGTTCCTTCACCGCCGGTGATCCCCTGAACAACGAGTCTGGTTTTCTTGTTGACGAGAATGCTCATAATGTTTTTTCGTTTGAGTTGAGTAAAGTATTAATTAACAGTTTCCAAAAAATCAGCAACATTCAGTATCGTCGATTCATCGAATTGTTTGCCGAGCAGCTGCACTCCGATGGGCAATCCTTTCGAGTCGGTTCCGGCAGGAACACAGATCCCCGGAATACCGGCAAGATTCGCTGACACTGTATAGATATCATTCAGATACATTTGAAGCGGATCGTCCATCTTCTCGCCGAGTTTGAATGCCGTGGTCGGCGCGATCGGAGTGAGAATGCAGTCCACCTGTTTGAACGCATTGAAAAAATCATTTTGGATCAGACGCCGGACCTGCTGCGCCTTCCGGTAGTATGCATCGTAATATCCCGATGAGAGAACGTAGGTCCCGAGCATGATCCTGCGTTTCACTTCGCTGCCGAATCCTTCGCTGCGGGAATGGACATACATACTTTGAAGATCCTTGACATTCGTCGAACGGAATCCGTATCTCGCTCCGTCATACCGGGCAAGATTGGACGATGCTTCAGCCGTTGCCAAAATGTAATATGTGGAAATGGTGTATTCCGAATTCGGAAGCGTTACGTCAACGATCTCCGCACCTGCGTGTTTCAGCATATCGATCTTCTTCTGCAGCACTGACCTGATTTCCGGATTGAGCGCATCAGAAAAATATTCTTTCGGAAGCCCGATCCGTTTCCCTTTCATATTCCCATCGATCGCTGCAAGATAGTCAGGGACAGCAACATCAGCAGAGGTGGAATCACGTTCGTCCTTCCCGGCGATCACCTGAAGGATCCGGGCAGCATCTTTCACCGAATTGGCGAACGGACCGATCTGATCGAACGATGATGCGTACGCAACGAGACCATAACGTGATACTCGACCGTATGTCGGTTTCAATCCGACAACACCGCACAGACCCGCGGGCTGACGGATGGAACCGCCGGTATCCGTTCCGATCGATGCTGTAGACATTCCCGCCGCAACCGCAACGCATGAACCGCTGCTTGAACCTCCGGGAACTCTCGTTTCATCCATCGGATGTTTTGTCGGTCCGAATGCTGAATTCTCTCCGGAAGAACCCATCGCAAATTCATCCATGTTCGTCTTCCCGATGAACACGGCATCCGCATCTCGAAGTTTCTGAATGACCGTCGCATCGTAGATCGCACGGT
>JBMOHT010000369.1:0-2253 GCA_049317705.1 Bacteroidota bacterium
GTCTGCTCGGCAGATTCATGCACCACCGATGGGCAGCAGCAGCCATCATTCTTGCAGCGGTCGGTGCGATCGCCGGTATCGGTGCGATCCTTCAGTCCGAACTCTCACCGCTGGATGACCGTTCCTTCATCCGCATCTCGGCAACGGCTCCCGAGGGTGCATCATTCGAATACACTGATGCGGTAATGGAAAAGATCTCCGCCCTCGTGAACGATTCCATACCCGAAAAACGGATCTTCCTTTCCGTTACCGCGCCGGGATTCAGCGGTTCGGGAGCAGTGAACACCGGATCGGGACGGTTGATGCTCGTGGACGGAAGCGAACGTAAACGGTCACAGCAGGAGATCGCGGATTATCTCACAGCAAAGACACGCAGAATGACCGAAGCCCGAGTGTTCGTCCTTCAGGAACAGACGGTCTCCGCCGGCGGCGGCGGCGCTCGTGTAGGACTTCCCGTTCAGTATGTTCTGCAGAATCAGGATTTTAACAAGCTCCGCGAGTTCGTCCCGAAATTCCAGGAAGAGGTGAACAAGAGCAGCGTGTTCATCACGTCCGATGTGAATCTGAAATTCAACAAACCGCAATTGGACCTCTCCATCGACCGCGACAGAGCGCGGAGTCTCGGCGTCTCCGTGATCGATATTGCACAGACACTGCAGCTCGCCTTCAGCGGACAGCGGTTCTCATACTTCGAGATGAACGGATTCCAGTATCAGGTGATCGGTCAGGTGAACCGGACGGACCGTGATGAACCGCTCGATCTGACGTCCCTCTATGTGCGGAACAACGCGGGACAACTGATCCAATTGGATAATCTCGTTACACTGAAAGAACAGAGCGCACCGCCTCAGCTGTATCACTTCAACCGGTTCAAAGCGGCGACGGTCTCCGCAGGACTCGCGCCCGGCAAAACGATCGGCGACGGCATCGCGGAGATGGACCGGATCGCAAAACTTGTGCTGGATGAATCGTTCACTACCGCGCTGAGCGGTCCGTCGCGCGACTACGCCGAAAGTTCATCGAACATCTTCTTCGCGTTCATCCTCGCTCTCGTGCTGATCTATCTCGTGCTTGCAGCGCAGTTCGAAAGCTTCGTTGATCCGTTCACGATCATGCTCACCGTTCCGCTGGCGCTTGCCGGCGCATTGATCTCTTTGTGGATCTTCGGGAAGACGCTCAATATCTTCAGCGAGATCGGCATTATCATGCTTGTGGGACTTGTTACGAAGAATGGAATTTTGATCGTAGAATTCGCAAATCAACAGAAAGAAAAAGGAATGAAACTGATGGAAGCGGCGCAGATCTCCGCAGTCGCGCGTTTTCGTCCTATTCTCATGACCAGTCTTGCCACCATGCTCGGCGCACTTCCCATCGCCCTGGCGCTCGGCAACGGCGCAAAGAGCCGTGTATCCATGGGCATTGTCGTCATCGGCGGATTGTTCTTCTCCCTCATTCTGACACTGTTCGTCATTCCCGCGATGTATACGTTCTTCTCGAAAGAGGCGAAGATAGAACCGACGGCAACTGTTACCGAATTGTAGGAACGGACGCCAGTCCGTTCCTACATTTGATTATTGCGATCTACCTCCCACCGCAGCGGATTATCCAAAATATATTTCCTGATTCTCTGCAATTCCTCATGGTTTCGTATAATTCTGTCAAAAAATCTGGGCTGCCATAGATCTATCGCAGGATGTATTTTTCGGGCGTTGGCTGTCGCCGCCGCCTTGAATGTTCGCACGACCACCGAAAGCGTTCTTTTCCTCATTTCAAATTTGATATCGGCAACATCGGATTCATTCGGGTTATCGATCAAAATAATTCCATGTACATGATCTGGCATAATAACAAATTCATCTAGCGACGCGAAAGGTGAACTGGTGGGAATATATTTCCATGAGCGATCAATAATATCGCCGATTTCGGTTAAGACCACCTTGCCTTCGTGGATCTTCGAGAATATTTCTTTTCTGTGACAGGAACAAATTGTTACAAAATAATATCCTGACCGCGCATAATTAAAATGCGGTAATCGGTATTGTTTTTTGATCTTGTAATTCATGAATTATTTGTAAGGCTGACGTATGCAAATTCATTCAATCTGAAAATGAATTTTGCACGGACTGGCGTCCGCGCCTACATTTTTTTCTGTCATTATATTGAACTGGTAATTATTTTTCCACAAAATTCCCTTGCCCTTTAAAATGCAAAACGCGGACCGTGATCCGCGTTTTTTTATTTTACCATCGTGCG
>JBMOHT010000370.1:0-2239 GCA_049317705.1 Bacteroidota bacterium
TGACCATTATACCCATTTCGAACGAGCCCATGCTTTTTATCGTTTGGCGAAGTGAGAAATCTATCAATATGGCCAGAATTCTTATCCCGATATCCCTTCTTAAAAAATATTGAATATCGGGATTCGAAATAACATGATCGAGTGATTTGAATGTTTCTATCCAAATTTCCAGCATATTGTACATCGGAGGCATGATGAAGATTTTTGGTAACAATTTCGTAACACTCCGATAACCCGCAGATAAACTAAAATTGTGAATTTGTTGACGTAATTTTAACATTCAATCACACAATTTTAGGAAATACTCAGTGAAATCATCACTTCTTCTTTCCACCATGGTATTGCTCATCTCATTCTCCGTTTTGGCACAAGAAGAGAATGCCGATACTGTGAAAGTGCCGGTTCAGGACCAACTCGACCAGTTGAGATCAAACGATGAAAGTGTCAACGAGATCCTCCTCGACATGAAAAGCTACATTGACCTTGCCCGTAAACTGAAATTCAGCGGATATATGCAGACACAGTATCAGGTATCGGACGGTATCGGGAACGGTGCATATCCAATCGGTGCATTCGCCGGCGGAGCATTTCCAACGAACGTTGGTTCGCGGTTCCAGGTGCGCCGCGGAAGATTAAAAGTGCAGTATGAGAACGATCTCACTTTCTCACAATATGTCTTGCAGTTCGATGTAACACAGAACGGACTCGGCATCAAGGACGCATATATCAATATTAAGGATCCATGGGTGAAGAGCTGGAATTTGAAGACCGGTGTGTTCGACCGACCGTTCGGTTTCGAAGTAGCGTATTCCTCCAACATGCGGGAAACACCGGAACGCTCCAGAATGACGCAGACGTTGTTTCCGGGTGAACGCGAGCTTGGTGCACAGATCGAATTTGCTCCCGAACTAGGCGATTGGACGAACTACAATCTGAAACTCGGCGTCTTCAACGGAGTGCTGCCGACAGGAAATGAGAATGATAACCGCAAGGATATCATCGGACGTGTCGGAGCGATCCTTCCATTCGATGAACTGAACTTTGCGGTGGATGGGGGCGTTTCTCTTTATCAGGGGACAGTCCGAAACACATCGAAGTTCGCGTATACGTTCAATGAATCACAGAAACAGTTCACGGTCGATTCCACGGCGACGAATGCCGGTAAGAATTACGAGCGTCAGTATATCGGCGTTGACGGTCAGATCATCTTCGATGTACCCATGATCGGCGGAGCATCCGTCCGCGGGGAGTATGTTACCGGAACACAGCCCGGCACTTCGACATCGAACAGTTTTTACAATCCCGGCACAGCAGTAACGCCGCTGTATGAACGGAAATTCTACGGATACTACGTCAGTCTTCTGCAGAATATCGGCACGAAACATCAGCTGCTGCTCCGCTACGATGTGCTCGATCCGAACAGCGGTATCACCGGGAGCGAGATCGGGGCGTCAGGGAAAGCGACAACGATCGCCGATCTGAAATACAGCACGTTTGGTGTCGGATATCTCTTCCATCTGGACGATAATGTGAAGTTCACGTTCTATTATGAGTTGGTTTCGAACGAGACGGTGAACAGTGCAGCGACAAGCGCGGCGCTTGTTCCATTCAAGTCCGACGTGAAGGATAATATCTTCACATTCCGGACACAGTACCGCTTCCCGTTCTAATTATCCATCATGAATTTTGAAAAAGGAGTATCAATGAAAAAAATTATCGCAACACTGCTTCTGATGACCTTCTCTTCAACCCTTTTCGCCGCTGATGTGATCACGGTGAAAGGTTCCGACACTATGGTGATCCTGGCGCAGCGCTGGGCGGAATTGTATATGAAAAAGAATCCGAACGTCACCATTCAAGTGACCGGCGGCGGCTCGGGTACCGGTATCTCGGCGCTGATCAACGGGACAACGGACATCTGTAATGCATCTCGCCCGATGAAACCGGCGGAGAAACAGAAATTGAAGCTCCGCTTCAGCACGCTCGGTGTGGAGATCAAAACGGCGAAGGACGGAATTGCGCTGTATGTGAACGAGAAGAATCCGGTGAAGACACTGACACTCCAGCAGGTAAAAGATATCTATGTCGGAAAGATCACCAACTGGAAAGAGGTCGGCGGCAATGATTCACGTATCATCCTCTACAGCCGCGAAAATAACTCCGGAACATACGTCTATTTCAAAGAGAATGTGCTGGATGATGAGGATTATGCTCCCAGCTGCCAGAATATGCCGGGAAC
>JBMOHT010000371.1:0-2239 GCA_049317705.1 Bacteroidota bacterium
AGCGGAACGCACACGTGGTCCACATCCATCGCAGGGACTGTCAACACGGACAATTGTGCGTTGACCTCATCCCTTTCACCGGTATCCGGTATGATCTATTCCTATAGTCCGTTTGTCGCCGCCAATATGGCGTATAGTTCCAGCACTACCACGCAGACGAACACCTCAAGCATCGATCCCGGTGCATCAGACCAGCAGATCTTAGGCTTTCAGATCGTGACCAATGGCTCGCTCAGTCCGATCAATGCACAGTCATTCACGTTCAGGACAACAGGAACAACGAATGTTTCGGACATCACCAATGCAAAAGTATTCTATACGGGAACAAGTAATTCCTTCGCGTCAACGACTCAGGTCGGTTCTACTTTTTCATCTCCAAGCGGTTCATTTGCCGTGACAGGAACACAAGCGCTTGCGGCAGGGACGAATTATTTTTGGCTGACCTATTCAATAGCCGGCGGAGCAGCGGGGGGCAATATACTGGATGCGACGATCGATTCCATGACTGTTGCGGATACGAATCGGATCCCATCGATATCATCACCGGCAGGATCACGATCGGTCACGCAAAACATGGCATTTTCATCCAGCACGACAACGCAAAGCGTGACCTCTCCCATTATGGCCGGAACGACGAATCAGCAGATCATCGGCGTGCAGATCGTGACGACCGGTTCGCTGAATGCAGTTCAATCACAGTCCTTTACGTTCTCCACGAACGGTTCGAACAATCCTTCGAGCATCACGAATGCCAAACTCTGGTCCACGGGGACCAGCAGCACATTTGCGGCAAGTACGCAAGTGGGATCAACGTCGGTATCGCCGAGCGGATCATTCTCCATTACAGGAAACACGACCCTATCGGAAGGAACGAATTATTTCTGGCTGGCCTACGATGTGAGCGGAACGGCGACCTCCACCGATATTTTTGATGCAGAGTGCAGTTCTGTTACTGTGGCGGGAAATACTCATATACCCTCGATAACAGCACCATCAGGAAGCAGATCCGTGCTTGTTCCATTGAGCGGAACAAAAACACTCGGGAGCGGAGGGGACTATACCACGTTTGCATCGGTCATCAGCGATCTGAATACCATCGGTGTCGGTGTCGGCGGTGTGACGATCGCTGTTTCAGCCGGACAAACTTTCAATGAATCATCCCCGCTGAACCTGACGGCGACCGGTACTGCCGCCAATCCGATCTTGTTCCGGAAGAGCGGTGCGGGTGCAAATCCGATACTCACTATAATCGGCACCGCTTCTACCGAGGGTGGCATCAAGATCAGCGGCGGAGACTACATCACATTCGATGGTATCGATGTGAAGAATGCCGGTTCAAGTTCATCCAACTGGATCGAGTATGGTTTCCATCTTTTCTCCAATGCAAACGACGGCTGTAAACATGATTCCATTAAGAACTGTGTTGTCGAATTGGACCCGGCCACAAGCAGTTCTATCGGTATCTATTCGCAGGCAAATCCGACCGATGCTACCGGCGCCGGAAGCAACAGTTTCAACACCGTATACAGTACAACCGTGAAGAATGCAAAGAGCGGTATTCAATTCCACAACAGCAGCATCAGTTTTTCATCGACACCTGATTCCGGCAATGCGGTGAGCGGAACGGGGGGCATTCAGTATAATTATACTTCCAACTTTTCCACGCTCGTTGGGATCAAACTGAACTCTGCACAAAAGAATATGTCCGTTACCGGACAAACGATCGATATCTATGAAGGTGGCGGAGGGACAACGGCGATCGATCTTACCGGAGTCGGAACGTTCGATATTTCGCGTAATGAGATCAAGATCCGTACATCGAGCACGATGACCGGCATTAATATGGGAATGAGCACCGGTACATCGACCGTCACGATCACACGGAACAAACTGCATGCGATGAAAACGTACAGCACCGTCGTCAGTGCGGTCGGCATCATGATGTCCACGTCATCGGCGACCGTCTCGGCGACCATCGCCAATAACATGATCTATGATATCGATGCACCAAGTTCCACGACATCAAGCACGCCGAATATCAAAGCATTCAATTTTTCCACCGCAACGAATGCGACCGTCGGACTGTACCACAACACGGTTCTTTTGACCGGTGCGACCACGTCCAATGCAAACTACGGTACGACATGTCTCTATGTGGCGACGGTCGGTTCACTGGAGATGAAGAACAACATGTTCATCAATCTCAGCACTCCCGGAACGAGTACAAGTGCTGTGAATA
>JBMOHT010000372.1:0-2193 GCA_049317705.1 Bacteroidota bacterium
CGAGACAGAATGCAGCGCTGGACTTCGCAAATATCACCGTGCTGCCTGATTCCGGCTCCTTTTCGCTCACAAACCCTGCCGGAGTGAATGACCGAAAGACCCTCGGAATACCGGACTCATATGAATTAAAGAACATTTATCCGAATCCCTTCAATCCATCTGCTGTTGTGGAATTCAACCTCCCGCAGATTGCTTTCGTGACCGTCACTGTTTCTGATATCCTCGGCAGAACGGTCAGGACCATCGTTCAACGCGAATTCGATGCCGGCAGTCACCGCATTCAGTTCGATGGTTCATCGCTGACAAGTGGCATCTACTTCGTTTCAATGAACGCGAACGGTCACTCGTTCGTCAAACGTGCGCTGCTCATAAAATAAAAAGGGGAGCCTCAGCTCCCCTTCCCTTCCAGAATCAATAATTTCTTTACGCCGCCTTCACTTTCGGCGGGAACATCTTGGACAGCACCACCGATACGATCAGGATACCCATCACCACCATCAGCGAGATTCCGACCGGCACCTTGAACAGATCCACCAGCATCATTTTCCCTCCCACGAAGATAAGGATCACCGATAGTCCGTAATGCAGATAGTGGAACAGTCCCATGATCCCCGCAAGCGCGAAATAGAGAGCACGAAGTCCGAGGATAGCAAAGACATTCGACGTATAGACAATGAACGGATTGCTCGTGATTGCAAGGATCGCCGGTATTGAGTCCACCGCAAAGATCACATCAGTCGTTTCGATCACCAGCAGAACGATGAACATCGGTGTCGCTACTTTTCGTCCGTCGATCTTCGCAAAGAAATGATCGCCGTGGTACTCATTCGTCACCGGGAACCATTTTTTGAATAAACGGATGACGGGATTCTTCTCCGGTTCCAGTTTCTTATCCTTCTGCAGCGCCATGTTGATACCGGTGAAGATCAACAGTGCACCAAAGATGTAGATCGTCCAATGGAATGTGGTAATGAGCGAGACACCGGCAAAGATGAAGATCGCACGCATGACCAAAGCTCCGAGGATCCCCCAGAAGAGCACTTTGTGCTGGTAGAGGGACGGCACCCTGAAATACGTGAATACCATCAAAAAGACAAAGACATTGTCCACGCTCAGCGATTTTTCAATAAGATATCCCGTCAGGAACGCCAGCGCGGCATCACTGTTCGTATATCCGCTGCCGGGTGCGATCCAGTCCCAATAATAATAAATGAGGGCATTGAAGATCATCGCGCACGCTATCCATACGGCGCTCCAGGTCAAAGCCTCTTTCATTTTCACTTCATGCGCTTTTTTGTGGAAGACACCGAGGTCCAATGCCAGCATCGCCAGCACGAATCCGTTGAAGAGCACCCACATCAATGTTGAATGTTCCATAGTTTCCTTTCTGAATGTAAATGGATCATAGATATTTCACTTATTCTTAACAGAAGAATGATTAATATAAATCGAAATATACTCTCGGTGAATCTGTTCTTTCTATATCATTACGCTACTAACGTCTTGATTCACTTCAATAATTTACAGAGATATTGTCAACTTCCAAATGATCGTCAATGTGAACATCCCTCCCTGCAACCAGCTCCTTTTCCCGATGGAACCATTCGACATCAATGCTATTCCGTTCAGCAGTTGTGCGAAGCCATTCTTCTTCAAATCCATGGAATTCATGGTCAGCTTCCGCTACCAACAGACCATCCTTGATGAAGGATTTGGCCAAATCAATCGAGGAAAATACCGGCGGATCGATTGGAACATGTTCATTTTCGAGAATCTCATGGATCGCATTTTCACAGAAATCTTTTTCAAAACCTAATGATCTTCCGATGCGATTCACAAGTAACTTTTCGTGCTCGGTGATCACACCGTCTTTTCTGATGAGGAGAAGTAATCCTCTGAAGTAATCACTCGCTTCTAGAACAGTAATGTTGATCTTCTTCGCCATTGATAGCATGTTCCTTGATATTCAATTCCTACAGTTTCTCGATCTCTTTGAGATCTCTGTCCGGCAAATATAATATTAATAAGCCGACAATAATACCGCCAACTGCCAATGGCATATGATCACCTCCGAAGAAGAGAACGTCAAGAGAGTCGAGTATATACCAAATTCCTCTCCAAATAAGTACGATACCTATCACAATGACAATATTCTTTCCAAAATAATGAAGAGTTTGAAGGAAGTTCTTTTGC
>JBMOHT010000373.1:0-2192 GCA_049317705.1 Bacteroidota bacterium
AGCACTGAATATCAATGGAATTTCAGGAGCGGTTATTTTAAGTGTCGTCAGCGGAACGTATGATGATGTGTTTCATTTGGTCGAAGTTGCCGGAACATCAAACTCAAACACGATAACAGTACAGAAGGCAAGCGGGACCGTTACTCTTTCCCCGTCAAATGGCAGTCAAAGCACATCTGGACCCGGCGCTTCCGCTGGGGATGCAATCATTCGGCTGGATGGTACGGATTATGTAACAATTGACGGTCTTGCCTTCACGCAAAATGCCAATAATACAACTGCCGCTAAAAAATTCAACATGGGGATTTCGGTGAATAGCTCCGCGTTGAACGGAGTACCAGTCAGCGGAGCACAAAGAAATACTTTCAAAAATTTAAATATCAATTTGGGCGGCACCGGTGGTTTGACGGCGGGTTTAATTGGCATCCGATTAGGCACGGTGGGGGCAACAGCGGGATTATCATTCCCATTTACCAATAGTTTCAATACAATCCAAGATGTGACTATCACCGGTTTCCATGCTTCTGCAATAAAAATGTTCGGACATATTTCTGCTACCCCGGATTCAGGTAATACGATCACCGCGGTTATCGGCAGGAATACTATTGGTAGTGTCACCGGTGGTATCGGTTCGGATACACGTACAATCGAATTAGACTGTCAATCAACCGTGACTATCGAGAAAACGGATATTTCTAGTATTTCAAACACGATTAATACGACCAATCATGTGTACGGAATTGCATCCAATATTGCCGGCAGTGCAAACCAGTTGAATCGTGGCGTATTTACGATTCGCAATAACACTATTTCGGGGTTGAGTAACGGAGGGGCCGGAGTCACTTCGGGGTTTGCGTATGGTATTGGTTTTGGCGCCGCAAACAATAGTACGATTTATGAGATCTACAATAATAAGATCTATAATATTTATACCAATGGCAGTACAACAAGCAGAGCAATTGGTATTCAGATCAACGGATCGACGCAGACTGATCTGCTCTCCAAAGTATACAATAACATGATCTCTGATCTCCGTGCTCCAAGAAGCACATCGAACCCGGGTGTACGTGGATTGGATATGCAGAATGCCGGCGGCTCAGGAACAATGATTGTCTATCACAATACAGTGCATCTCGACAATACCGATGCACCGGCAGTAACGGGGACAAACGTTGCCCACACATCAACATGTCTCTATTTTGCAAGTATGACGGTCGGAACAGGTACGAATCTTGACGTACGCAACAATATTTTCATGAATGAAATGGGGAACAGCAGCACCGGAACGGGAACATCGCGTGCGTGTGCTGTTCTGACAAGTAACAATGGTAATTTCCTTAAATACGGTGCGTCATCCGATTACAATCTCTATTACGTTAGTTCTCCGGCGGCAACGAACAGAGTTCTGTCATGTGATTTAGCGACATTGACAGGATTCTTGGACCTAGCAGCACATCAAACTGCCCTGAGCAATACACGAGATATGAATTCGAAATCAGCCGTGGTAAACTTCTCCAATGGCGCATCAGACCTGCATATTGCCGGCGCATCCCTTGGCGATGCAACAAACCTGATCGCTTCGGTTTTGCCAAGTCCGTACAATGTTGATATCGACGGACATTCGCGCAATGCAAGCACACCGTATAAAGGGGCCGATGAGAATACCAGCACGCTTCTTCCGGTAGAACTGACCAGCTTCACTGCAACGGCGAAAGGGAAGAGCATCGAGTTGAAATGGACCACCGCTACCGAAACGAACAATCACGGATTCGATGTGGAGCGTTCCGTGAACGGCGTGTGGACGAAGATCGGATTCGTACAGGGTGCGGGTAATTCCAACGCACCGAAAGAATACGGATATACCGATGCGGTGAACAACGGCGGACGTTTCAGCTACCGCTTGAAACAGATCGACCGGGACGGCAAGTTCACTTATAATGATGCCATCGAGGTCGTCGTCAACTCGGCAGTGAACAATTACGAACTCGCGCAGAACTTCCCGAATCCCTTTAATCCCGTCACCACCATACGCTTCAGCGTGAAACAGCTGGAACAGACGAGCGTGAAAGTCTACGACATCACGGGCAGGGAAGTCGCCGAACTCTTCAACGGTGTAGCATCTCCCGGACAAGTGTACAATGTGCAGTTCAACGGCACGGGACTCGCCAGCGGGATCTACTTCTACGTGCTGC
>JBMOHT010000374.1:0-2189 GCA_049317705.1 Bacteroidota bacterium
TATGCTCACAGAAGATTGGAATGCCGACGGGTTTCCGGATATCGCTGTGGCCTCTGCCGGCGAAAAATGTATCACGCTGCTGCTGAATGATGGCGAAGGGAAATTCACTCCGCAGCCGAAATATGTTGTGGCTCCGGAACCGATCGATATTTCTTCAGGCGACATCGATGGTGATGGTCTCGCTGATCTGGTTGTGGTCTATGCGTATGCTAATCCATATTTTGCAACTTTTTTGAAGAACCTCGGCAACGGAAATCTTTCTCAAAAAAGCGTGATCAGTACTACAGGACAACCGACCAGTTCCCATATTGCCGATTGGAACGGAGATGGGATATTGGATCTGGCGGTCTCATATATCGAAGAGTCTGGCGCTGTCAGAGTCTTCACCAATGATGGTTCCGGTACATTCACTGAAAGCAGCGATATAAAATTCAGCGAAGCATATCCTTCGATGACATCTGCGGATTTCACTCAGACCGGAGTCAATGATCTGGCATTGTATAAAGCATCCTCACCCGGGTATGTCTACCTCTATAAAAGCAGGTCTGAAGTTCAGTCCATGTACCTTGGAAGCCACTCTGTCGATTTTATTTCGGTCATCCAGGGAAATACAAAGACCATTTGGCTAACTGTGACGAACATCGGTCTCACTGGAATGTTGAATCTTTCAAGTGTTTCCATAAAGGATTCAAATTTTTCCATCGTGAGTTTTCCGGCAGGTATTCCACCGGGTGCGACCGATAGTATTGCCGTTAAATACACACCAAAGAAAAGTGCTGCCATAACCGATACGATTACCATCGTCAGTAATGATCCCTTGCTTCCTATCGCCAAAATACCGGTGAGCGGATCTTCGGGAGTATCTGTCAGCGGTGTCATCACGACATCCCGTACGTGGGATAAAGCGGGAGGACCATATGTGATCTCCGGAAATACCGCCGTTGATGCCGGTGTTACACTGACCGTTCAAAAAGGGACGCAGATCATTTTTAATGGGAATTATGTATTTAATGTGGACGGTATACTTAATATTTCAGGGACATCGGACGAAGTTGTAACTATTACATCTTCTGCGAAAACTCCGTCAAGCTATTCCGGCATCAATTTACGGAGCGGGGGAAATGGATATTTCAAATATGCTGTCATAGAGTTCGCAAATATAGGTATCAAGACACAGACCGGATCACAATTGATGACTCTGTCCAATATGGAATTCCGATATGATTCCATAGGACTCGATGCAAGGGTCGGTTTTACCGGACAGCATATTATCGGCCATGATAATGGAACGGCGATCAGTATCATTTGTAGCGGCGTCGTAAACCTCTCCTCTGTGAAGTTATTTTCGAACGGTTATGGACTCTATACACAAGGTCCTCAACTGTATCTAACCGGAGGTTCGATCACTCAAAATGTTTTCGGAATGTCGATCAATAGTGGGGCGCACTTCATTGCAAATGTGACAGTTTCGGGTAATAATGATGGAATTGTAAATGATCCCTATTACTACGCAGAGGTCCATTTGAAGAATGATTCTATTGTGAACAATTCGAACAATGGCATCAATTTATTCTCCCTCACCGGAGAGATATCCAATTGTGTTATATCATGGAATAACTTCGGAATTGTGAATGTGGGGAGCGCTGCTGTCAGGGACAATACGATCTCAGAGAATTTTTCCACCGGGATCAAACTCAATACCGGAGGGAACGGAATTATTGAGAACAATAAGATCGTCGCAAATGGAGGATACGGGATCGTTGTATCGATCAACAATTTCGAAGCAGTTCCTACATTCCGGTATAATACGATCAGTGATAACGCATTAGGGGGAATACTGCATCAAGGTGGCGATCAGATACTCTATAATTTCAACAATTTCTCCGGGAATGGTCAATATGCATTCCAAGCTACTACTCAAAATACCGGGATCATCGATGCTGCTAATAATTATTGGGGGACAGCAAGTGAAAGCGATATCAATGCAAAGATCTTCGATTATTATGACGACGGCATCACGACAAAAGTAAATTATAAACCATTCGCATTGAAGAAAATTCCGCCGTACGGTGACCATGAACCATCCGTAAAGATCAACCCGGTTACCGGCGTAAAAAATTCCATCATCCCGATCTCATTCAGGTTAGCGGATGTTGAACAGGAGATTCTGCATTGTCGGTACTATTATT
>JBMOHT010000375.1:0-2176 GCA_049317705.1 Bacteroidota bacterium
TCGTTCCGCTGCCGTGCGACGCGGATGTGATGCTGTATGCTTTCGGTTCACCGATAGCAAAATCACCGAGTGTTGAAACGGCAGATGCCTGTGTTGACGTCGCCGTCCGTACACCGACGGTCGTCGGCGACCAAACACCGCTGTTATATCTGCGAACGATATAGTTATTCGAATTTGAACCGGCGTCCTTATCCCCCGCAACGAATTGGAAGGTCGGACTCACATCTGTGAATGAAGCGCTGTTATTCGTGAGGGTGAAATATCTGTTCACGTTCTTTGCCGTATCGAGTCCGGAAGATGTGACAACCGGATGATTCGTATTGATACTCTTAGCGAGAACATAACCCGGAGAAGAAACGAAATTGAACGCCGCCGTCACCGGGGTGTAATTCAGCGAATCACCGATATGATATGTGACCGTCGGTGAACCAGCCGGGATATTGTGTTGAAGATCTCCGAAGACAAATCCGGTCGTCCGCGCCACTGTTCCGGCAGAGCCAACAGACAAAATATTTCCGTTCGCACGGACCTTCGCCACAACAAGATTCAATGAATCATTTACCGTGACATTTCCGAGCAATGTTGTATATCCTACGCCGTTCAGCCGTAATTTCCCGAATGATGTACCCGCGATGGACGGTGCCGTTGCAGAAAGAATGACGGATCCTGTGCCACCAGTTGTGCCGCCAGTATTGAACCAATTCCCTGCTACAGTAATATTGCCGCTGCCCATGGTGATCGTCCCGGCGCTGTCCACATTTCCTGTGACAGACACGGCAGGATTATTCACACTGAGATTGACGGGAGCATTCACATACCAGGCTCCGGTCACGGTCAATGTTCCGCTATTCGGAACTTTGGAACCGGCACCGCTCATTGTCAAATTCTGATAGCTGAAATTGGTCCTGACGATCTGAGTGGAAGCTCCATTGTACCTCACGCCGCCAGTTCCGATTGTAAATGTACCGGAATGATTCCAGTTCCCGCCGAGCGTGAATAAAGCGGTCCCTTGCGTGATCGCTCCGATACCGGAGATATCGCCGTTGATCACAACAGGATTATTTCCTATGGTTGTGGTCGAACCGACAGCCCAATTTCCATTTATTGTCAATGTGCCGCTGCCGATCGTTTTCGTCCCTGCACCACTGAATGTAAGATCCTGGTATTGCGGCACAATAGAAACGGTCTGCGCGGTCCCGCCAGTATAATTCACACCGCCGCTGCCGGCTGCAAAAGCACCGCTGTTCGTCCAGTTACCGGCGAGTGAAAATGCGCCGCTGCCTTGAAGAATTGCACCGGTTCCGGTAAGATTGCCGGTCAGCGCAACGGCCGTATTATTCGTCGAGAGATCAACTGGGCTATTCGCCAACAGATTTCCTGCAACTGTCAACGTGCCGATAGACGGTGTTTTGATCCCGCCGTTCGACAGGGTCAGATTTTGATATGAGAATGAGGTCGGAACGGTCTGCATGACACCGCTCGCAAAGTCAATAGTTGTTCCTACGCTGAGCGTAACAACGGAGAATGCAGGAAATGCGGAAGCACTTACAGCGCTTCCGATCTTGAGTGTACCGGATGTAAGAAGCAGCGTTCCAGCAGATGTGATCTGATTTCCGCTGTCGCTGAGCGATGAATTTGCGGTGACATTTCCTATGCGAAGTGTAGATACAGAAACGGGCTGCATCAGGGAAAGTCCGTTCACCGCATTGGAACGAAGATCATTGAATGTGGAAGCGAATGTTCCGCCGATCACTTTCGCGCCGGCACCGTTGAAGTCCACAACCGAAGTGCCGGGCGTGAATGCATCCGCCGCGGAATTATTTAGCCATGAACCTGTCAGTGAGAGCGTGGCTGCCGTTCCGGGAGCAAATGTTCCGGCGGTCAACACAAGCGAGTCCAGAGTAAGACTTGTGATGCTTCCGCCGACTGTGAGGGTCTGCCCCGGTTTGTTCACCGTGAGCAGATTGAATGCGTTGGTTGCAACCGTCCCGTTGATGGATTGCGATGTCGAACTGTTGTTGAAAACAAGATTGCTTCCGTTCGCCGTGAATGTACCGCCGTCCCTCGTAAAGTTTCCGCCGAGAGTGATAGTATTCGGAGTAGCTGGAGCCGTGAATGTGTGGAAATTCTGATAGAAGTTTCCAGTGATATTCAATGCACTCAAAGAACCGGTGTA
>JBMOHT010000376.1:0-2163 GCA_049317705.1 Bacteroidota bacterium
GTGATTTATTGTCCAACGTCAATGATGCGGTGAATTCTTTTCCTGCTCCACCACGACCGGTCGGAACGATCTTGAGTCGCGCAGACGATGTCTCTCCAGTATACGCTGCAAGACTGTTCCACGTGATGGTATCTGAAGAGGATGTTACATATTCCGATTTACCGCCGGAATAATTTTTGATCGTATCATATGACGTCCCGCCATTGACCGAATAGAGATAGGTCAAACGGACCGTATCTGTCGCAGCGACGGAAACCGAATACCCGATCTTGAATTGTTTCGTCAGTGCTCCCGCAAAAGGTGATGTGATCACAGCGGACGGCTTGATGGCAGGAATACCGCTCTTTACGACACTGTTCGTATCCACATTACCGACTCCATCCACAGCGCGTACGGCGAAATAGTATTCTTTGAAATTCAGTAATCCTTTGATCACTGCGGAAGTATCGGAAACGGTCGTATCCGGTGCATTATAATTGAAACCGTTTGAGGTGAACGATTTGAATACGCGATATTGAACCGGATTCGATTTATCCGTTGCCGCGCTCCACCGGACAGTTACTCTGTTTGAATCAGGAACAACGGCATTCACTCCAGTAAACACCGGCATCTTATTATCGATCCCCATATTAGCAGTGGCGATGCTGTACGGAACGGTATCCCTACTGCCTCCGGCAACTCCGACCGGAATTACTTTAAATTTTACCGTCGCGAGTTCCTGACCATTGAGGTCTGCAGAACTATTCCAAATAAGAGTGTCGGAGAGTGAACCGGTAATACCGGTCCGTTTTCCGCTGAGCGCTCCGGTTTGCAGATAATCGGTGCCGCTGTTCGTGCTGAAATATCCGTTCAGCGTAACACTATCAGTTGCAAGCATTTGAAGTGTATATAAGAATTTGACTGTTCCGGTTTTAATACCGGCGTTCAACGGCTGTAATGAAACAATACGAGGGATCGCTTTGAGTGTTGTTTTTTGGATCTCTGTTATCGTATCGCTGATGACCCCGGTTGCGCCCGATGTAACAAGACGATAGGTATAACTTGTATTTGGCAGGACGGTCTTATCCTGATAGAGAGTATCATTCTTTGCAATACTATCTTTCGCGATCGAATATGCTCCGGCTCCTGTCTTACGGTACAATCTGTATTTGGAGAATGTTCCTCCGCCGCTCTTCCATTTCAGCGTTATACTTGTATCTCCGATCTCCGTTGTGACCAGATTTGTCGGCATCGCCGGGATGGTCGATGTGGTGAACGCATAACTGGTATCACCGAGATTATTTCCTGCTTTCACTGCAGCAATACGGTAGAAGTATTGTTGCCCCCCGACAAGACCTGTATCGGCGTATGCCGTCACTGCTCCGATCGAATCTCTTTTCACAAGCGTTGCAGCGGAGTCCGTTGCACTTCGATAGAGTTTATAACCGAGTGCGCCGGTAACTGCATTCCATTTCAAATTGATCTGGGAAGAAGCAATTGCAGTAGAACGAAGTGAATCGACCCGCGCTAAACGCGTGGTAAACTGACGGACTGCCGAGAAGCCGCTGTCGCCTTCAGAGTTCAATCCTTTCACGCGCCAATAATAGGTCGTATTGTAAGTAAGACCACTGAGTGCAAAGGATGAATCAAGATAGTTCGCCTGATTCACGACGAACGTTCCGAAATTGGATTGTGTTGAGACCTGCACGGTATATTCCGCTGCCCGTGCTGTTCTGTTCCAGCTGATCACCATAGAACGCGGCTCATTTGCAGAATTATCCACTGGTAATTTGAGGGTTGTTTGTGCAGGGGGACCGGCAACCACACCCATTGTATTGATGGGAGAGAACGGTGTCCACCTTCCATCATCGCTCTTCGCACGAACCTTCCACTGAAGAGTCGCACCAAACGGCAGAGGATTGGTCACTGTGAACGATGTTCCGGTGATTGTGGTATCATCAAAAATATTACCGACATTCGGTTGATAGATGTTGAGATGATACGTCCATGTGCTTTCAGGATTCTGCGGCTGCCAGGTGAACGTGCTAAACTTTGGCTGGTTTGTCGCGAGATTGACAGGTGTGCTCAGCAGTGGTTGCCATTGGTTGTTGATGATGATGTCATCGATTTGAGAACCTGCATACGTCATTTGAATTTTAACGAGGAAGTTCGTGGATTTATATG
>JBMOHT010000377.1:0-2156 GCA_049317705.1 Bacteroidota bacterium
GTTCAGTATTGTACGCGATCTGTTTTACCCGTCGCCGTTCCGTTTCGTCGATCGTTTTCTTCATTGAGTCCGTGATCTTATCCGCATACATGATCACTTTACCGTTCGCATTCCGCGCTGTTCGTCCCGCCGTCTGAATGAGCGATCGTTCGGAACGAAGGAATCCTTCTTTATCGGCATCCAGGATGGCAACCATGGAAACTTCAGGAAGGTCGAGTCCTTCGCGCAACAGGTTCACGCCGACGATCACATCGCTGTGTCCCAAGCGAAGATTGCGCAGGATCTCCACGCGGTGCAGCGCGTCCACTTCGGAATGGATGTACTCCACTTTGATGCCGAGATCGACAAGATATTCCGTGAGATCCTCCGCCATCCGTTTCGTCAGCGTCGTCACCAGTACACGTTCGTTCTTCTTCACTTTGTCCCTGATCTCCGCCAGCAGGTCGTCGATCTGGTTCTTTACTGGACGGACCTCGATGACGGGATCAAGCAGTCCTGTCGGACGGATGACCTGTTCCACGAACACACCCTGCGTCTTTTCCATTTCGTAATTTCCGGGAGTCGCGCTGACAAAGATCACCTGATTCACGATCTGCTCCCACTCATCGAACTTTAACGGACGGTTATCGAGCGCAGAGGGAAGCCGGAATCCATGTTCCACCAGCGTGGTCTTGCGGCTCTTGTCGCCGAAATACATCGCGCCGATCTGCGAGACAGTCACATGCGATTCATCGATGATGAGCAGGAAATCCTTTGGAAAATAGTCGAACAAACAAAAAGGACGCGAGCCCGGTGGTCGTCCTGCTAAATGGCGGGAATAATTCTCGATGCCGTTGCAGTACCCTACTTCGCGCATCATTTCAAGATCAAAACGGCAACGTTGTTCAAGCCGTTGCGCTTCCACAAATTTTCCAAGATTGCGCATCTCTTCAAGCCGTTCTTTCAGTTCGATCTCAATGGTCTTGATCCCTTTTTCAAGTGATTCCCGAGTCGTAACGAACTGTTTGGCGGGATAGATAACGTCATAATCCGTCTCACCGATAATGGACCCATCCAATGAGTTGATATAAGAGATCTTCTCGATCTCGTCACCGAAGAATTCCACGCGGATAGCTTCGTCATTCTCATATGCCGGGATCACTTCCACCACATCGCCGCGGACGCGGAACGTGCCGCGCTGGAATTCGTAATCATTGCGTGAATAAAAGATATCGAGGAGTTTGCGGAGGAACTTGTTCCGTTCCATTTTGTCCCCTTTTTTTATCACCACCATTTGGGCGATCCACTCATCCGGCGCACCGATACCGTAGATACAGCTGACGGAAGCGACGACGATGACGTTCCGTTTTCCGGAAAGCAAGGCACTCGTCGCACGCAGCCGTAGGCGGTCGATCTCTTCGTTCACCGAGGAATCCTTTTGGATGTATGTATCCGTTGTGGGAACGTATGCCTCGGGCTGATAATAATCGTAATAGCTGATGAAGAATTCCACGTGATCCTTCGGGAAGAATCCTTTGAACTCCGCATACAGCTGAGCCGCCAAGGTCTTATTATGGGACATAATAAGAATGGGACGGTCAAAGTTCTTGATGACATTGGAAACTGAAAAGGTCTTACCGCTTCCCGTTACACCGAGGAGCGTCTGATATTTATCGCCGCGCGCAACACCCTCCGTCAATTGACGGATCGCTTCCGGCTGATCGCCCTGCGGCTTATATTCCGAGACTAATTCAAATCCCATAATTCACCTTATTATATTTTTACGGCCACACTGTTGGATCATATCATCATCACGGTTTGTAGAGCCCTTTTTTTACGGAGCCGAGAAGTCCGGCCTTGTATGTGCGGTCATCCACTTTTTGAAGAGCACGGATCTGAGCCGGGGTCATCAGTTTCGTGACAGAAATGTAGCTCAGTTTCAATCCTATCTCTTCCATAACATCTTCCTCAAATTCAAAGTTCGCGTAGGGAGAAAGATCGAGCGGTGCGGTGAATTGACGTAACGTTTTTTCTTTATTCAGATTATAGAATGATTCGAAATAGGACATGACCAGTTCCCGCACATCGCGATATAACGGTTCGCGATAACGGAGTCCCGCAAAATTCGATTTCGCGATAGCTCCGAACTTCCCTTCTTTCTTGAAGACCGCGATCAC
>JBMOHT010000378.1:0-2137 GCA_049317705.1 Bacteroidota bacterium
TCCAATTCCTGCTCTCCCCCGTTCACACGGAACAGCATCGGCAGCGTCGTCGTCAGGAAATCCCCCTGCGAAACTCTGCGCAGTTTTTCCAGTTCCACATTCGTCAGGATGGGATGCTGAAGTTTCAGCGTATGACAATGCATCGGTGTTTCGTCGAGGATGTTCCTCTCCGTACCGATATAGCTCGTCAGACTCATCACGAATTCTTCGCGGATCGGATCGATCGGCGGATTCGTTACCTGCGCGAACAGCTGTTTGAAATAATTGAAGAGCGATTGCGGCTTATCGGACAAACATGCAAGCGGCGTATCCGTTCCCATGGAACCGATCGGCTCTTCTCCGTTCACCGCCATCGGCGTGACGATCATCCGCACATCTTCATCGCTGTATCCGAACATCCGTTGACGCTGCACGATATCCTTCTCGCTCAGCATGTGCGCACGCGGCGGTTCCGCCAGCATGTCGAGTGTTATCTGATTCTCTTTGATCCAGCTGCCGTACGGTTTGCGCGAACTCAGCTGCGATTTTATTTCTTCATCAAGCAATACCCGCTTCTGCTCCAGGTCGACGATCAGCATCTTTCCCGGTTCGAGTCTTCCCTTCATTTTCACCCGCTCCGGTGCGATCTGCAGCACGCCGACTTCGGATGCCATAATG
Organism: Bacteroidota bacterium; assembly: GCA_049317705.1. GTDB lineage: Bacteria > Bacteroidota > Ignavibacteria > UBA10030 > UBA8401 > UBA8401. The sequence continues at coordinate 658 of JBMOHT010000378.1, forward strand.
AGCAGACCGTCGTGTGTCTCAACGTAGCGCGCGGGACGAAGTCCGTTGCGGTCGAGTGTTGCGCCGATCACTTTGCCGTCCGTGAATGCAACTGCGGCGGGACCGTCCCACGGTTCCATCAGTGATGCATGATATTCGTAGAATGCTTTCTTCTCCGCGGACATCGTCGCATCCATGCTCCACGCTTCAGGAATGAGCATTGCCATCACGTGCGGCAGACTTCTTCCGGTGTGATACAATAATTCCACTGCGTTATCGAGCGCGGCGGAATCACTTCCCTCCGGCTGGATGATCGGGAATAATTTTTTCAGATCCTCGCCGAACAGATCGCTCTTCAATACGGACTGACGTGCGTGCATCCAAATGACGTTGCCGCGCATCGTGTTGATCTCGCCGTTGTGGCTCACGAAACGGAACGGATGTGCCAGCTGCCAATTCGGCATCGTGTTGGTGGAGAATCGCTGATGAACCAGACAGAGTGCGCTTTCGGTATCGGCATCCAGCAGTTCACTGTAGAATTGTTCGATCTGCGGTGCAAGCAGCAGTCCTTTGTAGATGATCACGCGGGAGGATAACGATGGGATATAGAAGAAATCTTTTTCTTTGATGTCGGAGGAATATAATTCCGCTTCTGCGCGTTTGCGTACGATGTACAGTTTCCTGTCGAACTCTTCCCTCGTCATCCCGTCCGCTCGGCGGACGAAGATCTGCTCTATATATGGCTGTGATGCACGGGCGATACGGCCGATCGCATCTGCTCCAACCGGTGTGTCCCTCCACCCCAGCATGCTCAGTCCCTCTTCGCGCACGATCCTTTCTAGGATCCCCTCACACACAAGACGCGACGATTGATTAACAGGAAGGAATACCATTCCGACACCGTATTCTCCTTCGTTGGGAAGTGTGATGCCGATGCTCTTACATTCCTTCACAAAGAATTTGTGCGGTATCTGGATCGTGATCCCCGCTCCGTCCCCTGTTTCGGGATCGCAGCCGCAGGCTCCGCGGTGTGTCAGGTTGATGAGGATCTCGATCCCCTTGCTGATCACGTCGTGCGAACGGTCCCCGTTGATGTTAACGATGAAACCGATACCGCATGCATCATGCTCATTGCGCGGATCGTAGAGAGGAAAATTTTCCTGACTCTGGAAAGGTTCTTTCATGATTAGACTTCTCCCACGAATTCTCTTTTTAATGCAACGCGCCCGGTGCGGGCGATCTCTTTAATGTGGAACGGTTTCAGCATCTTGATGATAGCATCGACCTTCTGTCCGCTTCCGGTCGCTTCAACGGTCAGCGTTTTATGACTGATATCGATGATCTTTCCCTGGAAGATCTCCACGATCTGCATGATCTCGGGACGGTTATCAGCGGTCGTGCCGATCTTGATCAGCGCCAGTTCGCGTTCCATGAAGCTGTCATACGTCAGATCGACCACTTTCAGTGTATCAATGAGCTTATTCAGCTGTTTGATGATCTG
>JBMOHT010000379.1:0-2121 GCA_049317705.1 Bacteroidota bacterium
CTCTACCGGACCATTGCCGGTCGTGATCGTATATCGTGCTTTCGTTGCATCACTGTACGGAATGTACGCCGATACATCGTAACGGCCATCCTTCGCGAGTGACGGCGTCCAGACGGCATAACATGTATCCGAGGATTTTGTTCTTGTCCACCAGAAATGATTGTTCTGATAACCGCCGGTCCGTTTATCGTACCAGCGGATGAGTGATGACGGAGATGCGGTGTGAAGATAGAATCCTTTATCAAGATGCGCATCATCCACCACTGAATCGGCACGGACGATCTGCGATGCACGAACGCTCACTCCCCAATAGATCCTGTTCAGATTCCTGTAACCGTTGTTGTATCCCACCCAGTCGTACTTCACCGCTTTTCCATTGAGACTCGGATATGTTCCGGTATTCTTGTTGCCGTACGGATCGTTGACGATGAGCGTGCGTTCATTCACATCGTAACCATTCACAACGATAATATGTCCTGCGGTTGTGAGTCCGTTACACAATGTGAATGGATAACCGGAATCGACATTCGCGATAACAGTCGGATAGAACGATGCGCTTGAATCATACCGTGCCGCCGTCATTCCGTGGTTCGTGTAATATTCCACTGTGCGCGAGTAGGGACTGAAACTTCCCGTCCACATGAATCCATAACCGCCGAAGGATGATTTTCCATTCGGATCAGTCGCAGTGAGCGAGTATCCGTATTCGCGGAATGTATATGATTCGCAGACGTATCTGCCGTACGGACTGTTATGAGCCGGCGATGAACCGGAAGCAGAACACCACACATCCCACTTTGGCACGAGATGATAATACGCGATCACCATAATGGATGATGTTGCACCGCATGCGGCGCTTCCGTTATACCAGTCCGGCGTATCCCACACCTGATGAACATAGGGCATTTCGAATGATACGGCAGCGGCGGTCATAGGAGCATTAATCTGCTGACGCTTAGCGGCTGTATTCCTTTGAGTGGAATGTTCCGAATATGAAAGAAGTTCCTGCTCCGTTAATAATACCCCGTTTTGGACAAATTCGCGGGAATAGAGTCCGCCGCGGTGTTCATCTGCATAGATGAGTGTGTTCGTTTTCGCATCAAAAACAGGATCGGTTTCAAGAACATCTTTGGTAGAGGTCAGCTTCGTCCGCAGTGAACCATCCGAACGGACGCTGTAAAGCTCCGATGAAACAACGGTTTCGCGTTCCACAGTCTTTTCTGAATATATGATCGTCTGTTCATTCATCCACGTTGGTGATTCACCGGTTCCAAGATGAACGGTTCTGCCGGTCTGCAGAGAATAGACAAAGATATTTCCATTCAACTGTGTATATAAAATTTGCGAACCATCGGGCGACCACTGAGGCAGCGCATATCCTGCTTCACCGTTGGTGATCATTTTTTTCTGCTGTGTCTTCACATCGATCAGCCAGAGCTGATCATTTCTGTCGTTGAAGACGGCTTGCGAAGCATCCGGCGAGATCGGGGTGATGTTCGAGTATGTTCCGAGCCGAATTGTTCTCTTCGCTGCGCCGTTGATGATATTCAGTTCGTTCCCGACGGTGAAAGCAATATCGCCGTTCTTTGAAAAGCTGACTTGTCCTATCTGATGCTCAGCTGTATGAAGAATGGATCTCGTATTTCCGGCAAGATCAACAAGCACGGGGAGCTGACTTCCGTCGGACTGCACTTCTTTGAATCCCGCGAACCGTCCGTCAACAGAGACGGAAACATACAGATCGCTTCCCGGCATCAGCGAGAGCGTCGACACTCCGGTATTCGTCCGCAGGAACAGTCCGCAGGATAAATGGTCGGAGAACAGAACTCCCGCGACGGTCGGAATCGGAGACGAGAGAACGCGCTGCTGTTCCGTTTGCTTTCCTGCAAACAACGCAGAGGAGCAGAGCAGGAACATGACGATCGGCAATATTTTAGGGGAGATGTTATTCATTACACTCTTCGTTCTTGTTCCCAAACTGAGTTTGGGAACAAGAACGAGAATTCGAAATGACGTTTTTCTTGTACGTGAATTTTCTTCAGATTCCTCGTCCCAAATAACGGGACTCGGAATGACATTGACTCGTCATTATTATTTTTCTGTGGTCACTTTTGTTCCGGT
>JBMOHT010000380.1:0-2114 GCA_049317705.1 Bacteroidota bacterium
TTCTATGTGAATGGTGTCCTTCAGGGATCCGCTGTCGTGTCGTTCACTCAAAACTCAACCAAACCGCTTCGGTTCGGCTCTATTTCGGATAATCTGAATTATTATTTCCTGGGTGATGTCGACGAAGCAAGAATTTGGAACATTGCTCTCGATTCAACAACGATACAGCAGCAAATGCACCGCACGATCGATCCCGGCACAAGTAATCTTGTCGGCTATTGGCAGTTCAATAATAATTCGGGCGGTACGGCTTTTGAGTCCCACGGATATCCCGGTGTGCTGAACAATTTTAATTATAGCGGAACGAGCGGTTGGGTCTCTTCCACTATTGCCGCGGCACCGGGAACAAGTTCAACATCATCCGCATTCACATCAGGGACTGCTACGATGGGGGATGTTTCGCTGACAACGACCGATGCATTCGACAACGGAGTGAATCTTACGGCAACTGTCCTTTCTGCCATTCCCAACACGGTTCCCGGCAGTTACACTTCGGTGATCGGCGATCGATATTATGTTGTGAACGTTTTCGGACAGCCCGGCACGTTCACTGCAAATCTCACGATCAATTTCGGTGCCAGTACGCTGGATTCGCGTGTCAATTCTAATCCTGGTGGAGTCCGATTGTATAAACGGAGCTCGACCAGTATTGGTTCGTGGACGCTTGTCGGCGGTGCCGTCAGTGCAAATTCTGCCACCGGAAACGTAACATGGAATGGCATCTCCTCATTCAGTCAGTTCGCCGCAGTGTATGAGGAATCCGCACTGCCGGTGGAACTAGTGTCGTTCCAAGCATCTGCGCAAAAAGAAGGAATTGAACTTCAGTGGAAGACAGCAACAGAAGTGAACAATCATGGTTTTGAGATAGAGCGGAGAGCAATTGACAATGGACAATTGAAAATTGACAATTGGAGCAAAGCAGGTTTTGTGGAAGGATTCGGTAATTCCAACTCCGCGCATGAGTATTCATTCATTGATCGTATCACTTCTGCAGGAAAATATTCCTATCGCCTGAAACAGATCGACCGCGACGGGAAGATCGAGTATTCGCAGGAAGTTGAAGTGACACTTGGCGGTGTCCCGACGGTCTTCGCACTGACCCAGAATTATCCGAATCCGTTCAATCCTTCGACCACGATAGGATTCACGCTGCAAGTCTCAGGCCTCACCACGCTGAAAGTGTATGATGCCATCGGCAGGGAAGTGGCAACTCTCGCAAATGAGAATCTTGAGGCAGGTGTGAATCATCAGCGGACGTTCGATGCTTCTCGATTGTCCAGCGGTATCTATTTTGCGACATTGGTCTCGTCAAATCATACAATGATGAGAAAAATGGTGTTGATCAAATAATGACGAGAACTCCACGCATTGCCGCGTGCAGTGCGTGGAGATTCAATTGATCAGTCGTTGAATGGACATGAATACTCAAGAAACTACTGCCGAATTTAATTTTCACTCCGCATTGTTCGTTTGATGCAAATGCTCTATATTCAGCATAGGATATAGCAATCATCATTATATTGTCAGGGCATTTGTCTGAAGTTTTCCGTTCGGTCCCACTCGCGATTTTCAGTACCGATACGGAGATCCTTCTCGATCACCGCAGTGTGTATATTTGTCTGTGCAGTATGTTTCCCTCCTGATGCCTTTTCCCAGTCAACCCCGGTCCACTTCCGCCGATTTTCAGCTGTGGACGGATTATCGCAGCAAACGGTCCTCACCATAACACAAGATCAGCAGGGATTCCTTTGGTTTGGAACCAATGACGGACTCAACCGTTTTGACGGATATTCATTCAAGGTCTTCCATGCTTCGGCAGATTCTTCTACCGGCCTTCACAATGATTTTATATCGCGCCTTTTTTGCGCAAAGGACGGGAAAGTATGGGTCGGTACATTTGAAGGTGGGGTGAGTGTCTACGATCCGAATACTGAAGTGTTCACAACGTACCGTCACGATCCTTCCGATTCTTCATCCCTTCGCAGGGACAAGATCGGTCCGATCTTTCAAGACAGATCCGGAACAATGTGGATCGGTTCATGGAATGCAGCATTGAGCAGAATGAGCATCGTCAATGGTAAGGTGAAGTTCTTCCATTATCGTAACGATCCTCA
>JBMOHT010000381.1:0-2090 GCA_049317705.1 Bacteroidota bacterium
AACATCCTGACGAAATCCCAGAACCTTCCCGCATCGATCGCGGCTTGTTCGTATATGAAAAGATTCTATAAGCAGCCGACTTCGATGTTCGAATTCGACCTCTGGAAACTGTTCCTCGCAAAGAAGGTCTTTTATACGAAGCAATAACTTCAGAACAACCCTATTATGTTGCTCTGATGCGGATATCATGCCGAGATGAGAACAGGCGGTCGACACGGTATCCGCCGTTTATTTTCAATGTTATGAATGAGGACGTATGAGGTATTCATTGCATTCGATCATGGATTGGATTCTATTCGGAGGGATATTTTCTGCTCCGGTGTTCATGGTGCAAACAGACTGGTCCATGGCAAGTATGGTCTGTCTCTTTTCCCTTCCGCTTCATCTCGTCTCTGCCGTGTCGGCATTCTTTGCTGTTCTCTGGTCCGGAAGTGAGGGAGTGAAACGGAATCAACACCATCAGCGGTTTGAGGATCTCCTGCAGCAATTCGCCGACGAGATGGTCATGCCGGTGCTGTTCTATTGCGGACTGCTGATGCTCTTTTCGGAATCACTCTCATCGGTCATTCTCTACGGTTCCATCACCTATCTTTTTTCGATTGCGGTCTTTTTACTCAGGAAGTCCGTCAAAATGAGACCGTAGGACAGATAGGTTCTTCATTCCTCGATGAATGACCATCAGCCGGAAGGAATGATCCGCTCTTCCTTCCGATGCGGAGACCTATTCCCATTCTTCCGTTCTTCTGAATATCATTCCGCATATCATTATCGATCACAGACCAGTTCGGAGGTCATTTTTTATATCACGAAAGATGTGTGAGTATTATGCACACATTTCAACATATCAACACATCAACACATCCCCGGTTCGCAAAATTTGTCCGCCTCTTGTCCGCCGACTTTTGTTTCAATTCTCAGTATCAATATCCGGTGTATCGGTTCAGTAAAATCCGAAGGACGAGAACTTCGATCGCTCTCATATTCTCGACAATATGTTTTTCTGGCGGGACGCTGAGTTGAACGACGGTCAACATGAAAATACATCATTGTTTTTGCTGTCACTGTTCGTTGATACAACTGTAAAAATGTATTTCGGATGTACGAACTGTAACACTGTCAGACCGCAAATAATGAAAAGAATTCAAAAATAATTGCGGCTGTGTTACTGGCACGCTTAATGTCATCTTCTTGACAATCATTACGGCAACGGCTCAAGCGCGGAAGAATACAAACCAAATTTGACCTTTGATCGTTGCCGCAGACCCTGAACCGAAGAGATCCTTTGGTGCGGGTGAACGTGGATACAACATCCCACTCATTGGTAAGTATTGATGCGTGGGATTGCTTTAACTATCCGTCGGGACGGATAACGCGCGACCAGATTCATCTGCGACTGGAGCTAAAAAATTTATTGGGAAACGGCGGCACAATACAGTGATGAGCTGGATGACACCGGATCCATCAAGCGGAATTTTGAACTAACAGAATGCGATCATCCAACAAAAAGAAAGGATCACTCCAATGAAGAGAATGGTACTGTTGTTATTGTTAATTGTTGCCGGTTTTGGTTACGGTCAGAACTATGTCGTTTCGGGGGCGGGTGCTAATGAAGTGAATGGAATTTACTGGGCTGACGGCATTTATAATGGCGTAACTCAATACCGTTTAGGATTGAGTTCAATATATTTACGGTACAACGATATGTGGGGACCAAGCCGTTGGGAAATTGTTGACCTTAACATGTGGGAGACATATTATTATACGAATGAATCCGGTCCAGTGCCCCCGTCGACCGGTTGGAGTACGCAGATGATGTGGTATGAACCCGTTCCCTCTGTGGCAATGGATGGTCCCGCCATTGCGTATTCCGGAAGCACTTTTAGTGAATCCGCATCCAACAACGGTTCCATCAGCAATACTCTCACCATCACGTGCAACAATTCCAACGGAGTCACATTCACCGGCACAGCAGGCGAAAACTTTGTGAGCGGCGGAAAGGTGACAGTCACCAATGTCCCGAACGGATTGACTGCTGTGATCACCAAAGTCGACAACGTGACATTGACCGCCGCTCTCACAGGGACGGCAAC
>JBMOHT010000382.1:0-2065 GCA_049317705.1 Bacteroidota bacterium
TTCAATCTGTTCGCGTGGATCAGCAGGATCTGCCGTATCTGCCGGTGAAAGAGTGTGTCGGACATCCATTCATAATAGCGGAGTTTTTTCTGCATGTACGAAAGATATTCCTGACCGATGCTGTCCATCTTCATCGAATCGCTTTGCGCGATCGCTTTATCATAGGCGGACGAAAAGATCCATTCCGCATTATCGATGGTCACCGGCGCGATGGTGTATCCGAGCGAATCCAGGAACGATGTGATCGAAGCGCGTGTGATGCTGTCCCTTCCCGTCTGCAGAAAGGGATGACGGAAATATTTCGGCACTTCATCCTTCGCTGCGAGCAGTTCTTTGATGGTCCTCTCCCCTTTGAGGATATCCTCCTTCGCTTCGGCAACCGGCACCTGATTCTGACTCTTGTGCGCGAACGTGTGATTACCGAGATCGACATCCTTATCCAGCCAAAGTTTCAGGATCTTCACCCGTTCGGCATCACGCCATCCGTCCACGATCAATTTCTCTTCGTTCACAAATGCAGTGACGGGAACTCCGTAGTTGTCGATCTGCTCCAACAGCCGGAGCGTTACACGGCGGAGTTCCTTGTTGTTCACTTTGGATGCGATGTTCAGAGGAAGATCGTCCATGGTGATGGCAACGCATTTTTCTGTTTCCTGAGCGCTCAACAATAGACAGAGACTGAACAGTGCAGTAAGAAACGTTCTGAAGGGTGCTTTCATTTTCTCTTTCGGCAAATATTGTGAATGGCGTTATCATAGTAAAAGATACACCTGGAAAATGCAAGCATGCTGAATCGATCAACTGCTTCGACCTCTATAAAAGAGCGGGACGGACTTGCGTCCGTCCCTACATATCTTCTCCGTGATCTCCCTGCTCGACTGACCTTTAACGATGATCGTCGGTCAGGTCCGAAGGACTCCTTCGGAGCGGGTGTGCTATCCGTGGTGTGGTTCTGCGTGCTCTGCGATCTCTGCGGTGAATCAATTTATTTCACTAATGGCAAATATCGCTCTCTGATCACATCCATCGTCCACCGCTGATGCCCCGCCATAATGAATGCGATGGACAGTACAGAATATGCTCCACGGAATCCGTTCCCCGACCTCTGCAGCATCTCATTCGTAAAAGATGCATATAACGCTATCATCGAACGGCGGACGAGTTTCATTTCCTCGACAAGTTCCTCCAATGTCCTGCGGTTCGCACCGGAATTCTTCGCATACAGATCCTCGTCAAACGACAGCACCTGTCCTGTTTCACCGCGTGCGAATGCGACGGCGCGGTAGGTAAACACTCTCTCTGTATCGATCATATGCTGCAGGATCTCTTTAATGGTCCATTTCCCGGGCGCGTAGACCTTGTCGCCGAGTGCGCGGAATTTCTCCAACGGCATCTCGTCGATCTCCCTGAGACTGATCTTCAGTGCTTCCATATGGTCAACATCATCCGTTTTATTGATGTACCGGTCAAAATATTCCGGCATCTGAACGATCTCTGAGCGTTTCATACGCATTTCTCCTTTGATGTATGTTCATCAGAAAATACGCTGTAATACCAATGCCAGTCAAGAGACAGATGTAAGCATTCGAATGTCAGACTGTACACACTAGCCAAGTCTTTAAGACTTGGCTAGTGTTTCTTTGTTGAATTCAGGGTATCCTTAGCAAGATTTTCAATTTCTTTTTCGTTATGTTCCCAGTATGAAAAAGCGCAAAAAACTTCCGCTGAACGGGATCGTGAAGGAATTCTATTCCAACAAGATCCTCTCCGTAACAGGACGCGTCTCGAAAGGGATCAAGACCGGCGTGTGGAAATATTTCCTCCGCAACGGACAACTCCGCGCCGTCGGAAAATTCGCGAAGGGCGAGATGACCGGCATATGGACGTGGTACCGTGAGAACGGTATGCTCTGGCAGACCGGTACATTCGCCGATGGAGAGAAACACGGTCCCTGGAAACGGTATCACCTGAACGGAAAACTCTTCGACACCGGCCGCTTCACACACAACGCGAAGAGCGGCGTGTGGAAGATCTACGATACCAAGGGGAAACTGCTCAAGAAGCT
>JBMOHT010000383.1:0-2053 GCA_049317705.1 Bacteroidota bacterium
CATTAAACAGGTCGCGATCGATCTGAACAGATTCAAACGGACATCGAGCAGAACACGGTTGAGCAGAACATTCTCAACGGGAACGATTCCTAAACAGACACCTGCGGTCAACGGATTTGCCGGTGTTAATCCCTCCGGGATTCGTCAAAAACTGCTTCCATGGGTGATCACGATTGGTGTGATCGTGTGTACGGCAGCAGTGTTCTTTCTTCTTCGATCACAATTAGCCGGAAGCGGTTCTTCCGTCAGCCGTGTGAATATTGCAGTGTTGAATTCACCGGAACAGCAGATCGTTCATACCGATATTCCAAGCATGACACTCTCGCCGGATGGAAAATATTTTGTCTATACGATCTCCGAAAAAGGTTCATCGAAGCTCTTTATCCGTTCGATAAATAGTTTTCAAGGAATTCCGATCAAAGGAACAGAGAATGGTACTTCGCCGTTCTTTTCTCCCGACGGTCAATGGATCGGCTTTACAGCGGACGGCAAGATCAAAAAAGTTCCCACAACCGGAGGAGCCGTAGAGTTGATCTGTGATGTGGGAGGTTTTCGCGGGGCAACATGGGGAACAGATAATAGGATCTATTTTAGTGCAGGATATTCGACGGGCCTCAGTTCGGTAATGTCGAACGGAAGTGATCTGAAAGAATTCTCATCCATGGATTCCACGCACAAAGATCGCACGCACCGTTGGCCTCAATTCATCCGGGACGGGAAATGGGTTCTGTATACGATCGGTGATATGAGCAGTCCGAACTCCTATGTTGATGCATTGCTCGTGATGCAGTCGACGGAGACCGGAGAGAAGCATGTGCTGGATGTGCGGGGAGAGATGGCACGCTATGTAGAACCGGGATATCTCGTTGTTGCACGGAACGGTTCGCTGCTCGCGGCGCCGTTTAGTTTAAAGGATTTCCGTGTGTCGCGGCCGCTCTCTGTTGTGGTGTCAGACGTGAATTGCGATCCTGGGAGCGGTAATACAGATTTTACAATTTCCGATAACGGACAGCTTGTCTATCTTAATGGAACAATGAATAAGGACCTGGAACTCGTCTGGGTTTCCCGGGACGGAAATGTGACGGCAGTGCCGACATCATCACAGCCATTCAACACACCGCGGATATCTCCTGACGGAAAGAAATTAGCACTGTCGATAGGCATCAATACGGCGAACGACAACGATATTTGGATCTATGACCTGGCAAAGAATGTTTTTAATCGGCTCACATTCACAAAGCGCATGTTCGCACCACTCTGGAACACGGACGGAAGATCGATCTATTATGCAAACTCTGCCTCGGGAAGCGAAGGATTAATGATGCAGGCCGCTGATGGAAGCACTGCACCGACCTCATTGGTCCAAAACGTCGTTCCACGCTATCCTATTTCGATTTCACCGAACGGAAAACAATTGATCTTCAATACTGTCGGCGGACCGACCGGTGAAGGGAGCATCCTGATCTTGGACCGGGACAAAGGGAATGCAGTCACTCCGTTGATCTCTGGACGCGGATATTTTTACGGCGGCAGTATTTCTCCCGATGGCCGCTACATTGTCTATGGGTCAAGCGAAACAGGGACATTGGAAGCATATGTCCAAACATATCCCGATCTAAAAGGGAAGTGGCAGATCTCATTGAACGGTGGAATCGGTCCAATGTGGTCTCCGACAGGGAATGAGATATTTTTTGTGAACTCTGTCGGAAAAATGATGTCAGTATCGGTGAAGACGACGCCTTCGTTCATGGCTGAGAAGCCGAAAGAATTGTTCGATGTTTCGGCAATGTATTTTCCGAATATTCCGATCAATAATTTCGATGTATCGTCCGATGGTAAGAAGTTCATCATGCTGAGGAATTCAACCAGTAACAGTAAAATGACCTCGTTTAATTACGTGGTCAATTGGCTCGAAGAACTCGAGAAAATAAATTGATCCATCGAATCATTGATAGAAAAAATAGCGTCATTGATCCATTGGATCATTTTTCTTTGATTTATTTGTTAGCATATAGCTCATCAATGAGTCAATGATTCAATCAACAAATGAATA
>JBMOHT010000384.1:0-2024 GCA_049317705.1 Bacteroidota bacterium
CTGAAAGTAGCAACATGGGCTTGGGGAATTGTCACACTCGGATACAATACACTGTATATGCCGATGTTCGTGATGGGATATATGGGAATGCCGCGCCGGTATTATGACTATCTGCCGCAGTTCCAGCCGTATCATGTGGTCTCGACCGTGGGATCGTGGATCCTTGTCACCGGTCTGATCATCATGTTCACCAATCTGTGGATAGGAATGCGCAAAGGACCGAAAGCATCGATGAATCCCTGGGGCGGAGAGACGCTCGAGTGGAAGATCCAGACGCCGCCGATCCTCGAGAACTTCCATGAGGTACCGGATGTGCATGCCGGACCGTACGATTATTCAAAGTATGAGGCAAAAAAGGAGACAACGAAGTGAGTTCTATCGATCACGCTGCCGTTCATCACGAACATAGGGACGATTACGGTTCACGGATGGGAATGTGGCTGTTCCTGTTCACGGAATTGATCCTGTTCGGAGGACTGTTCATTATCTACGCCGTTTACCGGTATGTGCACCAGCAGGAATTTCACATGGCTGCACAGGAACTGAATACGACACTCGGACTGATCAACACGATCGCGCTGCTTACGAGCAGTATGACCGCCGCGATGTCCATCACCGCCATGCAGAAGGGGAACATCCGCTTCTCAAAAGGACTCATCTGGGTGACGATAGCATTCGCATTCGTCTTCATGATCAACAAGTTCTTTGAGTGGAGTGCGAAGATCCATCACGGCATCTATCCCGGTTCGAAGGACCTGCTGGCGAAGCCGGACGGTGAGATATTGTATTTCGGTCTCTATTATGTGATGACCGGACTCCATACGTTCCACGTTATTGTCGGAGTGATCTTCTTCATGTTCATCCTCCGTCAGATCAATCAGGGAAAGATCCATGCAACACGGTTCGTGCGTCTTGAGAATTCCGCACTCTACTGGCACTTGGTCGACCTGATCTGGATCTTCTTATTCCCATTATTCTATCTGATCCATTGAGGACCACGCAATGAGCGACCATCAACACGAAGAAACGCATGTCGTAGAATACGGCAACTACATCTACATCTGGCTCGGACTGCTGGCATTCACCGGCATTACGGTGACAGTGTCGGGGATCAATCTCGGCAACTGGACGATCGTGATCGCTTTGTTCATCGCCTGCGTGAAAAGCTGGTATGTGCTCAATTACTTCATGCATATGAAGTATGAGGACAAGATCTTCAAGCTGTTCATTATGACGGCATTATTCACATTTATTATCTTCCTGGGTTTCACATTCTGGGATTATTCTTTTACGAGGTAGGTGAATGTTCAACTCGGCGTCAAATTTTACCAATAATGTCGATTCAGTCTTCATGTACATTCTTGTGCTGTCGCTGATCGTTCTGGTCGGCATCACAGCGGCAATGATCTATTTCGTCATCCGCTACAGCCGGAAACGGAATCCCGTGCCGACGCACGTGGAAGAGAGCCTTGCACTGGAAGTGTTGTGGACAGCGATACCGCTGGCATTGTTCCTGAGCATGTTCTATTTCGGATGGGTGGGATACAAGGACATGCGGAATGCACCTGCCGATGCGATGCAGATCAAAGTAACTGCACAAATGTGGCAATGGCGTTTCGAGTATCCGAACGGACTCAAGACTGATACGCTGTATCTGCCGGTGAACAAAGCTGTCCGGACGGAACTTCGCTCGAATGATGTGAACCATGCGTTCTTCATCCCGGCCTTCCGTGTGAAGAAGGATGTGTATGCGAACAAAGTGAACGATCTCTGGTTCCAATCAGAGAAAGTGGGACGTTATGATATCGCATGTGCTGAATACTGCGGATTGAAACATTCCGGCATGTATTCCGCCGTCTATATCATGGAACAGAAGGATTTCGATACCTGGTACAAAGAAGCATCCGCGAAAGCTGGAATCAAAACGGCAGCTGTTGCTGCCGTCATAAAATAACTCTCATTTTTGGTTAACGACAATGGATTTTCTGAAACAGATCGCATTACCGCAATCGGAATCGCAGCTC
>JBMOHT010000385.1:0-2014 GCA_049317705.1 Bacteroidota bacterium
AACAGTGGAGCACGCTCGCCGACATCCCCACGGTAGCCGTGGATGATATCGTCATCCATCCGCGCGAGAACGATCTTGTTGTTGCCACACACGGACGTAGCATCTATGTGATCGACGATATCCACCCGCTGCAGGAATTCGTCGACAGCATCCGAGCAAAGGATCTTCACGTCTTCAAACCGCGCGCAGCGTTCGGACGGAATCTGCTCCCCGGATTCAGCGACAATAACGGTACGACCGTATTCCGCGGCGCAAATCCGCCGGACGGTGCGTACATCAATTATTATCTGAAAGAGTTCAAAGGGGATGGAGTTTCCATCAGTATCTCGGATACTTCCGGTCATACTGTTGCGAATCTTACCGGACCGAACACTCCCGGCATCAACCGCGTTGTGTGGGATCTGAAGATCACATCAGATCTATTGAACAGCTACGGCGGCCAGGGACAAGTATTCGTAAAACCCGGCATCTATAATGTGAATGTTTCATCGGGAAAACTGAAGCACTCGCAGAAACTCACTGTGAATATTGCGCCGGGCATCGAGACACGCTGACACAGACCGTGACGACACAAGCAGAGTGATCCTGTTCCATACATTTCCTGCGGGAACAGGACGATGCAGTCCTGATGTCACGTTTAAGACGGGAAATAATGTTGCTTTTTTTTCGTACTCTGTCGACATTGATTCAGGATGTCGGACCGGCGGCTTGAGATCGGATACCCATCCCATCCATTATTTGTCGGGCAAGGAATGTTCACATCTGACATCTCTTCAATTCTCCTTCGGCTTTCGGCGATAATTCTTTTATCGGTCAGTACAACAACGGCATTTCAGAATATCAGTGGCCGTGTCGATCCGGATTTCGCGGTGCGTACCACGGTCGATATCACCGTCAAACCATCCGGCACCGATCAATATCGTACCACGATAAAGAAATCATTCGAATACACTTATGTATCCGAACGGTCGCTGGAGAAGGACAAATTCTATATCCAGGAATCACCGGTCGGAACCATCAGCGATCTTGAGGCGGAGTTCAACAAGCGAGGGCTTTCGGACCAGCGTTTCTCGTTCGAGGTCGGTTCCACGGATGATGTCTTCCTGTCCGGATCGAAACGTCACACTATCACCATTCCCGTCAATATCGCCAAAGGTGATGTTTTCACTTATTCCTATAAGGAAGAGATCCGCGATATTGTTTTTTTTCCGCTATTGTATATTTCCTCGACCGATTCCATTACGTCATTCAAAACGATCTACCATCTGCCGGACAATACATCACTCGACCTGCAATTCTTTTTCGGCGGCGATTCCATCCCCATCAATATCATGCGGGATGATCGAACGGTCACGCTGACCGCAGGACCGCTTCAGGAAAAAGCGGAGCTCCCGTACTTCGCTTACAACGGAATGCACGCTGGTATTCTCACCAGCATCCGCATCGATTCTTCGGATGTGACCCCGGCATCGGTCGGACAGATGGTGCAATGGTATGCAAAGAAGACATCGCTCCTTCCCGAGTTCGATTCATCCGATGCGTTCACTGCCCGAACGTTGATCGATACTGCGGGAACACCGCTCGCTCGCGTCCGTTCCATCGCTGAATATATTCGCAAGAACATCCGCTATATTGCCGATGAAAGGGGACTGAATGCATACATAGCCCGCCCCCCTTCCGGCACTTTCAAGAAAAAATTCGGCGACTGTAAGGATAAAGCGGCGCTCGGTGTCGCACTCGGCAGATTGAACAACATCCCCATCCGCATGGCGCTGGTCTCCACCGTACCGGCAGCTGAATTCGAACGGCCGCACTTGCATCTCTATAATCATGTCATCTGCGCGTACGACATCAACGGAAGGACGGAATTCTTCGACCCGACCGCTTCGAATGTGGAATTCGGCAACATTCCGGACCGGCTCATCGGTGCCAGAGCACTGATCCTTGATCCGAAGAATCCCCGCTTCGAAACGATCCAGGCCATCGTGGGCGAGGTCGAGCAGGGCGTCGCCGG
>JBMOHT010000386.1:0-2013 GCA_049317705.1 Bacteroidota bacterium
CAGCGCTAAGCAGGTCCAGCACTCCGGGTTCATATAGTTCCGGAATGCCGGAATGTATCCTTGCCACTCCTCTGAGATACAGCCCTCTTCCATCCTCTCCAGCTCCTTTCAGATAGATCTCTATATCTTCCAATGCTTCGTTATACAACTCTGCATCGATCTCGATCTCTGCACGATGCACGTATGCCAACGGTTCTTTAGGATCGATTGATATAACCTCGTTCATGTCGGCCAATGCACCAAAGTAGTCATATGTTTCATACCGCGTTAAGGCCCTGTTGTAAAGATTGAAGTAGTATTCACCGGAATCTTTTGGCGACAGCCCAAGGATCACAGAACGAATGAAGAGTGCATTTTCAGGATCTCCTGCCTCATCATACGCCAAACTCAACTGTTCATAATTACGGACAATTGACGGATCAAGGACAATGGCTGCCTTATATTCAAGGATGGCCCGCTCCGTTTGTTTCTCATCCATCATTTGATTGCCGGTCTCGTTATATGGAATCATATTCCTTCCTTTTTAGAGGTGTCTGGTTTTTATTTTTCCTTCGTAATTCTTGCTGCCGGATGATTGCACCGGTCATCAGTTGCGGTGTGATCTCGAACGTCGGATGGAGTTCTTTGATGTCTATCATGTGTTGAAGGGCATTACGGATCTCTCTTTTATACAATGCACTGTCAAATGTGAAATGTATTGGTGCATTATTGACTCGTCCCATATCGTAGATCGTCCATCGCACTTCATTCCGGTGATGCCTCACGGAAACACCCTGCTTTATCCCGGCACACTCAGCCATACCGCAGCTGCAGGTAAGAATGAAATATCTGCCGTTCCGCTTCGTACTTTTGATCAATTCATACAGGTCAACGGCAAGTCCCGAAGGTGAATTCCCTACTGTGAACGTACCGTCGATCTCTATATCGGCGCTGATGGTTGGCTCTTCCCCTTCATATTGGCGAACATTCGCCGTCACTGATATCCGATTCATTGTCTCAGAAATCATCTGCTCCCTTTTTCAGTTCAATAATTTCCCCGCTGATTGCTCCAGCATCAATCGCAGATCCACCGGCTGCTCTCTTGCGTGCGCCGTCACGATATTCACGAGTTCCCATTCGGTGGATGCTCTGTTCACTTCCTCTTTCATCATATCGGGATCCCCTTTGATCTTCCGAAGCAGCGCCAATGCTTTCTTCCGTCCTTCCTCGGTCAGCGCTTTCTGAGCGGACTGTTTGAGTTTGTGTGCTACTTCCGCTTGGGTCTTTAGGATGTTGATGATCTGTTCATCCAGGAATCCCTTCAGATCATCCGGCGTGAAATTATAATGTATGCGGTAATTCTGTTTTTCATCCTTTGCGGGTATCCTAATGATCATTCCGTTAGAGCAGACATACCGGAGGATGTAATGAGATATCTGCAGGGAATGGAATCCTGTTTCGGAATTGAAGATGGTGAATCCTAATCCGCATTCGTCACCACTCACCGGCTCGGACTTCATCAGGATCTCACTGTCAATGCGTAACACCTTATCCGTCCTCGACACTTTGGCGATGGTAAAATTCTCGCATGCTTTCAGCACGGCATCGTCGGAGAATTCCGTATACCGGCTGCTGGTGATGGTCTTTGCCTCCCCATTCTCCACATAGACCCGCACGTTCGAGCTTTTAATGGAAAGCAGCAGGTCATTCAGGAACGATATCGTCGTCTCATTGGAGGCATTCCTCAGCATCCATTGGTCCAGATGATGCCACCGCAGAAGTTTTTCCACCATAGACTGCCGCACCGGATATTCGTGGATCGTTCCATTCGCTATCCGGATCACCGGCCTGTTCCGGTCCAACCCGAAACAGACCCTGTCCGAAGGAGTATCGATCCGTTCCACGGTCCTGTCCTTCAGGAACTTCGTGAGGATGCCAACCTCTTTGGAGGCGATCACTTCGCCGTTCGCAAATGCAAGATGTGTCATGACCGCTTCATTGTTTTAGCGTTGAAGATGCTCGTATGGATCGAGT
>JBMOHT010000387.1:0-2010 GCA_049317705.1 Bacteroidota bacterium
GACGGCATCGGAAAGCAGACCGCCCTATCTTTATCAGGAAAAGATTCCTTGGTGATCATCCATGGCCGTTCTGAATCTAAATGCCGACAGACGGTCGACGAGATCCTGACACTAAAACCGGATGCTGAAGTGGAATTCGTAACAGCGGACCTATCCCTGATGAAGAATGTGCGGAGTCTTGCAGATGATTTGAAAAGGCGGTACGACCATCTTGATGTCCTGCTGAATAACGCAGGTGTTTTTATGAATCACCATGAGATGACAACGGAAGGATTTGAAATGACCTTTGCCGTGAACCATCTTGCACCGTTCCATCTCACCAACGAACTGCTTCCATTATTGAAGGCAACACCTGCTTCCCGGATCGTCACCGTCAGCTCAATAGCACACCGAAACGGGAGGAACGTTCTTGCAGATCTGAACAGCAAACGATCATTCAGCGGCTATTCCGTGTACGCATCATCGAAACTCATGAATGTATTGTTCACAATTGAACTTGCTGAACGACTGAACGGTACCGGTATCACTGCGAACTGTCTGCATCCGGGTGTGGTTGGAACAAAACTGCTGAAGACGGGATTTAACGGGATGAACGGAAGCGATTCTCTTGAAGCGGGAGCAGAGACTTCGGTCTATCTTTCCACTTCTACCGAAGTTGAGGGAGTGACAGGGAAATATTTCGTCCGGAAGAAGATCTCACCGGTCTCGGCCGCTGCGGATGATGAATCCGTGCGGAAGCAGTTGTGGGAAATGAGCGATGAGTTCTGCAGAATGTGATTCTACTATACAGCGGAAACACTTCGGTTTAATATTTTTCTAGTGCTGTTTCTATTAATAGTCATGTATTCCCTGACCATGCTTCGGCGCGATGTCGCCAACCTGATCATCTCCGAAGGATTACTAAAACGGCGACATCTTGCTCAGCATGAGCATTTTTATTCGAAATACTATTTATTGAATCGACACTAGCTCTCTTTGTTCAGCTTGGCTAGTCCTGCTGAAGCGGCGGTAATGGCCCCCGCCCCGGCGTCCTTCAATACTTTTGCCATTTCCTGGATCGTGGAACCTGTCGTGATGACATCGTCCACGATAATGATGTTCTTTCCCCGGATCAGTTCCGGTCCGGCAACGGAGAATGCCTCCGCAATATTCTCTCTTCGCTGTTCGGCATTCAGATGAGTCTGCGTCACCGTATATTTTACCCGACGGACCGCATCACGATACACGGGGATATTCAACCGCTCCGACAATCCATCAGCAAGAAAATCACTTTGATTGTATCCGCGTTCCCGCTCCTTCCTTCTGTTCAGAGGAACAGGAATGATCGCATCGTGCTGACCTCCTGATAATCGGACCGATAATCTTCGTCCCAGTTCAACTCCTACGGAGGTCATCTCCTCGTATTTCAATAAATGCGTGAGACTCTGCAGAAGTCCATTTTTTTCAAAATAATAGAGCGCCGCAAGTCCATCGATCACTCCTCCTTCCGCAAACCGTTTGGACAGCACCCGGAACGTATGATCTTGTTCTTTGACATACGATAGAGAGTTCCAGCAGCGTTCGCAGACCTTTCGCTCATTTTCCACAAGAGGAGAACCGCAATGAAAACATGAGGAACGGAACAGGAAGTCCCTGAACGGTTGTGAGAGACTATAATAGAATGATTTCATGAATGACGGCTCGTGTATGTGAACTCGTCAATAATACTCAATGGAATGGGGAAATATCAGAGAATTGCATTGCTGAAGCAGGTTGGCGGAACGATACTGCATGGAGAACAGAGAATGCTAACAGCGCATTCAGATTTCTCATCCCGATATTTATTTAATAAATCTGTTATCGGGATTCGAAATGACAATCCTTGAGTTTGTTGAACACTTTACTTCTCTTTCGTGAGGCGTGCGATCTCGTCACGAAGCTGGGCAGCCCGTTCGAACTCAAGATCAGCGGAGGCGCGCTTCATCTCGCTCTGCAGCTCTTCGATCAGATCCTTCCGCTGTTCGGGAGAGA
>JBMOHT010000388.1:0-1977 GCA_049317705.1 Bacteroidota bacterium
GAAGAAGAATTCTTGAAGATGTTGGGCTGATAGTCAAGTGCTTTTTCATTCAGCACCGCTCCCGGCGGAAGCTGTTGGATTCTCTTCTTGAAATTCTACCGAACGTTTTGCACCTTACATCAGAAGATCATCACAACGGAAGAAACAGTCCATTATGTTCGAGCAGCAGCGCAGAAAATTCGGGATCACACTCACTCGCCTCTTTTCCGGAAACCGGGATACGAAGCCGATGTCGTTCTCCAATTCATTCTCGAATGCGAGAACGGCCGTGGTGATCATTCCCGAACATCCCGATCAGCGTTCGGTCGTCGCTCAGACGATCATCCTGCTTCAGAATAAATTCCAGGGGAACAAACTCACTCTGGTCGTGAGCGAAGGGAACAGGAGTTTCGCCAACACCATCAACCGCTCCAACGTTACCACCATCAAGAATGAACATCTGAACTATTTCTATCTTCCGAAAAGGAATGAGATCAGTACGCTGCTCAGTCAGAAGTTCGATCTGCTGGTGGACCTGAATCTTTCTCTGGTCCCGTTCTCCGCGTATCTCTGCCGGAACATCAATGCCCCGCTCAAGGTCGGATTCACTCAGGAAAATGCCGATGCCTATTATAATTTCCAGTTCAATGCCGCACCGAACCGCAATCCAAAGATGCGCTATGAACAACTATTCAGAACATTATCAATGTTTTAAGAGGACTGTATGAAGTTTGAAGTGACGAAAAGCAACGGTGAGACCGTTCTGACACTGAAAGAACGGAAGTTGGACGTATCCGTCTCGCCGGAATTGAAGGGTGAATTCATTCTGCTCTGCCGCCCGACGCTGAAATCCCTCATCATCGATCTGACTGCCGTCGAATTCTGCGACAGCAGCGGATTGAGCGCTCTCTTGATCGCGGACCGCCAGATGCGCCAGCACGGCGGAGAGATCAAACTTGTGGGAGTACATAAAAAGGTCCTCACATTACTGAAGATCTCTCAGTTGGACAAGGTCTTCCCGATCTTCGACACTGTCGCCAAAGCGCACAAAAACTAACGCGGCCAATCCTCCATCCGCCGCACGATCATTCGGCGGATGGAATAACCACCTCTTTCATGGGCTTCTCCCTACTCGATTACGTCATCGTCTTTACCTATCTTCTCGGCGTAACGGTCATCGGCGCGTATATCGGACGGAAACAACAGTCGTCACGCGACTATTTTCTCGGCGGCAAGGAAATGTCCTGGTGGTCCGTCGGTTTCTCAATCGTTGCCAGCGAAACAAGCACGCTCACATTCATCAGCATTCCCGGACTCGCGTATAAAAGCGACATGCACTTCCTTCAGCTTGCGGCGGGATATTTTACCGGACGACTCCTGGTGAGCATGATCTTCATCCCTGCCTATTACAAAGGTGACCTGGAAACAGCGTATGATTTTCTCGGCAAACGGTTCGGGATGGGACTGAGGAAATTTACCTCGTCTGTCTTCATCGTAACACGCGTGCTGGCTTCCGGCGTACGTCTCTTTGCAACCGCTATCCCCGTCCATCTCATCACGGGATACGATTACTCGACCAGTATCTTTATCATCGGCATCTTCACGCTTCTCTATACATACGTCGGCGGATTGAAAGCGGTCGTAGCAATGGATGTCGTTCAGATGTTCATCTATCTCGGCGGCGCCGGCGCATCGATGTGGCTTATCCTGAATGCTCTGCCGAATGGATGGAATGATGTCGTTACAGCTGCAACAGCGAACGGGTTGGATAAATTCTCGATCATCAATCTTACTGCCGGGAATTCATTCATGGAATTCCTCTCCTCGCCGTACACTCTTCTTGGCGGACTGCTCGGCGGTACGTTCCTCTCCATGGCGTCGCACGGAACGGATCAGCTGCTCGTCCAGCGTCTGCTGGGATGCCGGACAAAATGGGAAAGCCAGAAAGCACTCATCCTGGATGCATCGGTCATCATCCTTCAGTTCGCATTCTTTCTG
>JBMOHT010000389.1:0-1976 GCA_049317705.1 Bacteroidota bacterium
ATCCAGTATCCAGTATCTCAAAAGTTCTTAGCAAGAAACTCCACCGCTTTGCCGTTCTGTTTCCTGTCTACAAAGAGGACCGCATCATCCTCGACTCCGTCCGCGCATTCTTCGCGCAGGAGTATCCAAAGGATGCGTACGATGTGTTCGTCCTCGCCGATTCGCTGAGTGAAGTCACGCTCCGTGAACTGCGATTTCTCGGCGCCGAAGTGATCATCATCAGCGGAGAGAACAGAACGAAAGCCAAAGCGCTGAATCTTGCCATGAACACGCTCGACGGCGACCGGTACGATCTCTGCGCGGTGTTCGATGCGGACAATATCGTTGAACCAACCTTCCTCTCTTCCGTGAATGAAGAATTCAACCACGGCATCATGGCGCTGCAGTGCCACCGTGTGGCGAAGAATCTCGACACGCCGATCGCATATCTTGACGCGCTCAGCGAAGAGATCGCGAACAGCATGCTCCGAAAAGGACACCGTGCGCTTGGATTCTCGTCGGGACTCATCGGCTCCGGAATGGTGTTCGAATTCCTGCTCTTTAAATATGTCATGTCCTCAATTCACGCAACGAACGGGTTCGACAAGGACCTGGAGTTCGCGTTGTTCAAGAAACGTATCGAGATCGAATATGCGGACCATATCCTTGTCTATGACGAGAAGGTCCAGTCCGCCGACGTGCTTCAGCATCAGCGCACACGCTGGTTCGCTGCGCAGTGGAAGAATATCCGCAAAGGATTCCGGAGTCTACGCGAACATTATACAACGGACGGATTCAATAAATGGCTGCAGATGATCATGCTTCCCCGGGTCTTTTTGTTGGCTGCAAATACTGTTTTGAGCATTGCCGCTCTTCTATTTGCCGATGGAACAACCGCATTGCGCTGGATGCATCTTGAACTGATGCTCATCGCTGCATTCTTCATTGCGATCCCCAACACTCTATATCGAAAAGAATTACTCGATGCGATCCTGTCATTTCCGAAAGCGGTGAAAGCGCTGTTCGGTGCTGTTCTGAATATCCGCGCTGCGAACAAAGGATTCCTTCATACGCCGCATTCCTTATCATCCGTCACCGTCATCACAGGGAATTAACATGAGGATCGGCATTGAAGCGCAGCGGCTGCTGCGGAAAAATAAATACGGCATGGACATCGTCGCTCTGAATCTGCTCCGGAACATCACGACAGCTGATCCGAAGAACGACTATGTGCTGTTCACCAGGAACGGCGATGACGCTGCCTGCCTTTCCACACTGAGGAATATCCGCGTGGTGATCCTGCCCGCACTCAGCTATGCGGATTGGGAACAGATCCAATTACCGCTTGCGGTGAAACGCGAGAAGATCGACATTTTGCATTGCACAAGTTCCACTGCGCCGCTCTTCATCTCCGTTCCGGTAGTTCTGACAGTGCATGATGTGATCTGTTTTGAGCGTCCGCTCTTCGGGGAACAAGGTCAGTCCCTGTATCAGAGATTCGGCAATGCATACCGCACACTGGTCTCGCGTATTGCCATGCACAATGCATCGAAGATCATCACTGTCTCTCACGCGGAGAAAGAGAAGATCGCAGAACGATTTCCTTCGCTGACCAACAAGATATCAGTGATCCATAACGGCGTCGACAAAGAATCGTTCCGAACAACGTCAGAGAAGAATGTTCTGGCTGTGCGGAAACGGTATTCTCTTCCGAAAAGCTATTTCCTTCATTTCGGCAGCAGTGATCCGAAAAAGAATACTTCTTTGGTGCTGCGTTCATTCATCGAATATGCATCCGGTGCGGAGAAGATATTTCCGCTGGTAGTGACGGGAGTTTCCCGTTCATCCGTTTCGACATTTCTCCGTAAGAATTCCGCGGAACATCTATCACGACATATTCACGCGGCGGATCATATCCCTCATGAACATCTTCCGGCGGTCTACGCTTCTGCGCTTGCACTTCTTTTTCCTTCGAATCGGGAAAGTTTCGGACTTCC
>JBMOHT010000390.1:0-1971 GCA_049317705.1 Bacteroidota bacterium
TGAATCCGCGCCCGTTCTATTTCAGTCAGATCCGCATCGATCCGTCCGATTCTTCGCGCATCTACATTCTCGGATTCATGCTTCACGTGTCGCTGGACGGAGGCAAAACCTTCCGCGAAGATTATTTCAAAGGAGTCCATGCTGATTGTCAC
The DNA here is from genome assembly GCA_049317705.1 of Bacteroidota bacterium. GTDB lineage: Bacteria > Bacteroidota > Ignavibacteria > UBA10030 > UBA8401 > UBA8401. The sequence continues at coordinate 153 of JBMOHT010000390.1, forward strand.
GCGCTCGCGTTCGATCCGTATAATCCCAAACACATCCTTCTCGGAACGGATGGCGGAATCTACGCGAGTCACGCAGCCGGAAAGAATTGGGACCACCTGAATCGCTTCGCAGCGGGAGAATTTTACCGCATTGCTGTGGACATGAGCACGCCGTACCGCATCGCCGGCGGACTCCAGGACAATCTGAACTGGGTCGGTCCCAGCCGTACATACACCAAAGAAGGAATACTGAATTACGATTGGACAAATCTGGACGGCGGAGACGGTTTCTACATCGTCTTCGATCCCGATTCATCGAACATCATCTACGCCGAATCGCAGCAAGGTTATGTGCACCGGATGAATCTTGCGAACGGCGAAGTGAAAGGTCTTCGTCCCGAACCGACCGAAGGACAAACGGCGTTCCGGTTCCACTGGAACTCACCGCTCATTCCGAGTAAACATACCAAAGGAGTGATGTATCTCGGCGGAAACCGTGTCTTTAAATTCTGGGAGCGCGGCGAGAAATGGAAAGTGATCAGTCCCGATCTCTCCGGTCAGGATCCGAAGAAGATCCTCACCACCGGCAGCGGCGCAGAGAATCATGCCGTTGTCTTTGCCCTCTGCGAGTCCCCGCTGAAAGCCGGAATGCTCTGGGCGGGAACGGATGACGGTAAATTATGGATCACTGAGAACGACGGCGAAACGTGGAGCGATCTGTCGGAGAATCTTCCGAAGAATGTGAAAGGATTATGGATCAGCCGCATTGAAGCATCGCATTTTGACGCGAAGACGGCATTCATCGCCATCGACGGACACCGCTCGAATAATTTCGCACCGCTCGCGTTCAAAACAACGGACGGCGGGAAATCATGGAACTCCATCACAGGAAATCTTCCTGCAGACGGTCCGGTGAAAGTGGTGCGTGAAGATCTCGTCAATCCGAATCTGCTCTTCGCGGGAACGGAATTCCATCTTTTCGTCAGCACGAATCTCGGCGAACAGTGGAGCACGCTCGCCGACATCCCCACGGTAGCCGTGGATGATATCGTCATTCATCCGCGCGAGAACGATCTTGTTGTTGCCACACACGGACGTAGCATCTACGTGATCGACGATATCCACCCGCTGCAGGAATTCGTTGACAGCATCCGAGCAAAGGATCTTCACGTGTTCAAACCGCGTGCAGCGTTCGGACGGAACCTTCTTCCCGGATTCAGCGACAATAACGGTACGACCGTGTTCCGCGGTGCAAATCCCGCTGACGGCGCGTACATCAATTATTATCTGAAAGAGTTCAAAGGGGATGGAGTTTCCATCAGCATCTCGGATACTTCCGGTCACACCGTTGCGAATCTTACAGGACCAAATTCTCCCGGCATCAACCGCGTTGTGTGGGATCTGAAGATCACATCAGATCTATTGAACAGCTACGGCGGCCAGGGACAAGTATTCGTAAAACCCGGCATCTATAATGTGAATGTTTCATCGGGAAAACTGAAGCACACGCAGAAACTCACTGTGAATATTGCGCCGGGCATCGAGACACGCTGAGTTTTGACGAAGTGTGATCATTCTCCGTTTATTAGATGAGGAAGCGATCCTTCCTAAAGAACTCGAAGGGTATTCCGAATACTGCCGGACCGTACGGTATCGGCTCATCCCAAAGGTGTGGTAATGAGAAGAAGAATATTCACACTTTTATTATTCTGTTCATGCTGCAGCGTTGTCGTCTCTGCACAGGCAAAACAACAGAACGAAACTCGGAAGGATTCACCTGTCTTTCTTCGTCCCGCCGGACGGGAACTGATGCTCGACCGCCCATCATTCATCCTGCCGG
>JBMOHT010000391.1:0-1959 GCA_049317705.1 Bacteroidota bacterium
CGCACCGTTAAGTATGGACATACTTGCCATATATCCGCCGTAACTCCATCCCCAGATTCCAATACGGTTCTTGTCCACATACGGGAGCGATGCAAGGTATTTAGCTCCTTCAACCTGATCGTTCACCTCCCATTTACCGAGATTCTTATAGGTGATGGTCTTGAATGCATTTCCCCGTGCTCCGGTGCCGCGATTATCGACCATGAAGACCAAATAACCTTTTTCCGCCAACATGGAATACCAGTAGTAATTGGCGCCGCCCCATGAATTGCGGACGACCTGTGAACCTGGACCGCCGTAGGTATTGATGAGCACAGCATACTTTTTTGTGGAATCAAAATTTGCGGGCTTCAGGAGACTTGCATACAATTGAATTCCATCCGTCGTTGTGAAGGTGAAGTATTCGGTCTTGCCTAAGGAATAATCTTTCAACACTGCCATCTCATTCTCTTCCAACGAATACATCTCACTTCCGTCGTTTTTCATCATTTTGATCTTCGTCGGTGTGGACGCATTATTGAATGAACCGATGTAGACTTCGAAAGTGGGAGAGAAATTCGCGCTGTTCGAACCGGCAAGTTTCGATAATTGTTTCTTTTTCGAGCCATCGAGTTTTATGGAATAGATCTGACGGTCGATCGGCGTTGTTTCAGATGATGTATAGTAGATCAGTCCGTTCTTTTCATCCACTCCATAGAACGCATCAATATCCCACTGACCTTTCGTGATCTGGTTGATGAGTGTTCCGTCATTCTTGTAAAGATACAGATGAGAATATCCGTCCTTTTCGGATGACCAGATGAAATTTCCGTTCTTCAAAAAACGGAGAGCGTTCGTGACATCGAGCCAGGTTGAACTTTTCTCGGTGAGTATCGTTGAGACCGATTTTTTTGCAACATTATATGCAAGCAGTTCGATGGTGTTCTGTTCCCGATTCAGACGCTGGAATGAAAGGATGTTCTTATCCGTGCTCCATGCCATGCGCGGGATATAGATATCGTCATTCTTTCCGAGATCGATCCAATCCGTATTTTTTGAAGCGACATCGACAACACCTATTGCAACGATGGAATTCGCATCACCCGGTTTAGGATACCGCATTTTGATGAGACTCAAATGGGTCGAGTCCCATTCCGTCATCGTATATTCAGGAACGCGGTTCTCATCAAGTCTCCAGAATGAGATCTTCGAGCCGTCAGGTGACCAGCGCCATCCGTCCGAAATGCCGAACTCCTCTTCGTAGACCCAGTCGAATCTGCCGTTGATGATGTGTTCCGCGCCGTCATTCGTCAATTGCGTCTCAATACCGGAAGCGATATCGAAAACAAAAATATTATTCTCGCGAACATATCCGATCTTCTTCCCATCCGGCGAGAACTTTTGATTGTATTGCGGAACAGTTACATTCGTCACGCGTGAGAATTTCTTTGTGGTGAGATCGTACAGGAAGAAATTCCCCGCAGGAGTGAGACGTGAAAGATACTGTTTATCCGGCGGAGCGGAAACGAAGAGTATCTGTTTCTCATCCGTAGAATATAGATATGAAGTGAAACGGAATGCCGGATCGGATTCGTTGATCTTCAGCTGACTGCCGGAGACGATGAGCGTTTTGGCCCGGTCCTTCACATTCACACGAAAGATACCGACAGATTTGCTGAGCGTGTCCATTTCCTGTATGCAGTAGGATCTTCCGTCGTTCATCCACTGAATACCTCTGATGGACTTTGAAGCGAATTTCGATGAACCGAAGATATCCTCAACGGTGAATTCCTTCCCGCCTGAAAATACGGCAGTTACGGAAAGGAGAAAAAGAGCAAGAATGGTGAGTTTGATTTTCATTGCTATTCCTGAAGGTAATTGGATAAATGATATTCCATCATTTCAGCGGACCAAAGAACGGAATCGGCCATTCAAACGGATGGAGGAAACCCGCAGCAGCCGGGGCTGCATCGTCGCCCC
>JBMOHT010000392.1:0-1946 GCA_049317705.1 Bacteroidota bacterium
CATTGTCTCCATTCATATAAATGGCATCTCCTCCTTTGTTCGAGGTCGCATGGATGTTGATCGTGCCGCTCGTCGATGCAATGAACGTATTTGCCCCCGCACCATAACTGCTCATGTAAAGACCCGAACTTCCAGCGGAAGTTGTCGGTCCGCCAACCGCAATGATCGTGATGTTCCCCGAATTTGTCCGGATATATCCCGGGGTCGATTGTCCATTGTTAAGATTAAGTCCCCTCCCGTTATAGTTCGTCGCACGGCCGTACGCATTGATCACGATCGCGCCGGACCCTGTTGCATCAACACGTGCGCCGTCCTTCATTTCAAGTCCGTAATTATCGGAAGATGTGCCATTATTCCCAGCCGTGCCGTTCAACGTGATCGTCCCATTGGCGGTTTGGATCAATGGATCATTCGTATAATATCCTGAGATCTGAATACCGTTATTATATCCATTGGGTGAATTCCCGCCGGTACCGTTCAGCGTGATATTCCCGTTCAGAGAAATGATACTCGATCCGCCGCTGACAGCGATACCTCCTCCACCGTATGTCGTTCCCGATCCGCCCTGACCGGTCAGACTGATCGTTCCATCGTCGGTTTGGATCTTCGAATCATCGGAAGCCAATGATATACCATTTCCTGCTGAATACGAATTTTGTCCGCCGGTACCGTTCATCGTAATATTTCCCGTTGTCGTCACAAACGTTGATGCATATGACGCCTGAATTCCCGACCAGGATCCATTACCAATGCCGCGAATGCTGATCTGTCCGGTCCCCGCGATATTCTTTACACCGTTGAGCCAGACACCCGCCAGTCCATATGTGCCGCCGTAGGCAGGCGTTGATACAGGATCAGAACCGCCGCCATAGATGATATCCCCGTTATTGCTGTTAAAATAGCAATTCGATGAGGTGTTGCCGTTGTTATAGATCGTTGCGGAAATGTATCCGTCCCCGTTGCCGTCAGCATCCGCATTGAAGATCAGGTGCAGTTTTCCGCTAGTGGATTCAATGGTATCAGTGCCGTTAAAGATGATGGTGCTTCGGTTCGTGCTTGTGCCGTGTGCATATAATTTCAGCGTTGCATCACCGCCGGAGGTTTTCCTGATAACGACCCCGGCGGAATCATAAATGTTACCATCCGTCGTTGCAACAGTGACGGATGTTCCGGCATTCAGCCGCGATTCGATCTCGCCTTTGTTCAGTTTGGAATTGTACGTTGTCGCCGTCCAAACATCCGGATTTCCTCCGGACCAGGAACCGCCGCTGCTCGCGGCATTTCCGATCGTCACATCGGTCTGCGCGAAGAGCAGTGCGGGAAGCACAAACAGCAGAGCAATACGTAAAAAGAATTTCATAGGATCTCCATTATAAGGGGGTTAATGGTGAAGCAATTTATACAGTTCAGTTAAATTCTCTTTCGGGACAAAACCCATTGCGTTCAATTTTTTTGCTTTGATCCGAAATGCCGATGTATTATGACTTGTTATAAAAATGATCTTTGCATCCGGGTCTTGTTTGTAGATATTTTCAGTGGCAGTGAATCCATCCATCTCTTTCATTTCAACATCCATCAGCACGATGTCAGGTGTGAAGCCGGCGTATCCGGCAACCGCTTCCGCTCCGTCCGAACATTCCAGCACTGAATCATCCTCACCGCAGACGGTATCGCGGATCATCTCGCGCATTCCGGCATTATCATCAACGATCATATATCTCATCTGCATATTATCTTCTGGTCGTGTATAAGGGATAGTTATTTCTCCCAAATAACGGAGATAGTTGTCTGATAAAGAATACGCAGGTGTACGTAATGCTCTACGTAGGGGTACGTAGAACACTCCTAAGGTTGTTAAGCGGCTGAAATGGAATAGGATTACAAGAGATGCTTGTTTTCGAGGGCGAACTTATAGAGAGAGTTACTGCCGTGAAGGTCCAGTTTTT
>JBMOHT010000393.1:0-1945 GCA_049317705.1 Bacteroidota bacterium
CTCGCGCAGGTCGTTATTGAGAATGTGCGGCGAAAACAATCGGTCATCTCGGACCTACATGCCTCTGCGCTTCGTCCCGAAGAGCTCCATGTTTCCAGCACTCGCATCGGCAATGTGTTCGGCGAACATTCGGTCCAGTTCCATTCAGATGCCGATGAGATAGAACTCATTCACCGCGCGCATAACCGGTCAGGATTCGCCTATGGAGCAGTCCTCGCCGCCGAAATGACGAAAGAATTCAAAGGGATCTGCTCATTCGACAAATTAGTATTCAACTCATCTCTCATCAATAAAGGATAAATTATGTCATCAACATTCATGTTCCGCGGTGTTGCTACCGCGCTTGTCACACCGATGCAGACGAACGGCGATATCGATTTCGAAGCATTGCGGCGTCTGGTGGAATTCCAGATCTCCTCCGGTGTGAACGGACTCGTCCCCGTCGGCACGACCGGCGAAAGCGCTACGCTCTCTCATCCGGAGCATCACCATGTGATGGATATCGTCGCGGAACAGGCGAATGGACGGGTCCCCATCATTGTCGGCGCGGGAAGCAATTCCACACGTGAAGCAATTTCGTTGACGCAGCATGCGCGCGCTATCGGTGCGAACGCTGTCCTTTCCGTGGCTCCATACTATAATAAGCCGACACAGAAAGGATTTTTTGAACATTACCGCGCCATTGTTGAATCGGTCGATATTCCCGTGTTCGTCTATAATGTTCCCGGCAGGACCGGCAGCAACATCAATGCAGAGACAACACTCAAACTTGCGGAACTCCCGGGTATCGCGGGGATCAAAGAGGCATCCGGTAACATTCCGCAGGTGATGGAGATCCTTCGTCATCGTCCGGAAAATTTTGTGCTGCTCTCCGGAGATGATGCGCTCACGCTTCCGATGATGTCGCTCGGTGCAGACGGAGTCATTTCGGTTGTAGCGAATGAGGTCCCGCAGGAATTCTCACAAATGGTGCGGTATTGTCTTGCCGGGGATTTTGCGCAGGCGCGCCTTATCCACGAGCGATTGCTGGACCTGATGAATCTGAATTTCATTGAATCCAATCCGATCCCTGCAAAATCAGCACTGGCAATGATGGGAATGATCACGGAAGCATACCGATTACCGTTGACTCCTATGTCACTTGAACATAAATTCACACTACGCAGAGCATTGGAAGAACTCTCATTAGTGGAGCACGCATGAAACAGAAAGACCTCGAATCACTCCGGACATCCGTCGAGAAGGAATTTGATAAATCGTCTGCAAACGGGATGAGGGTTTTTGCCAAATTCATCAAAGCGCTTGACGGCGGTGAGGTGAGAACCGTAGAGAAGATCGACAGCGAATGGATGGTGAACACGTGGGTGAAGAAAGGGATCTTGCTCGGATTCCGTCTCGGGAAACTTCGTTCCGTGAAACATTCAGAGCCGTTCTCATTCTTCGACAAACATACCTATCCTGTAAAATCATTCTCTGCTGACGAGAATGTGCGAATTGTTCCGGGCGGGACCGCTGTGAGAAAAGGCGCTTACATCGCTCCTTCCGTCATCATCATGCCGCCGGCCTATGTGAATGTCGGTGCGTATGTCTCCGCCGGGACGATGATCGATTCCCATGCGCTCGTTGGGTCCTGCGCGTTCATCGGTGAACGAGTTCATCTGAGCGCCGCATCGCAGATCGGCGGCGTGCTCGAGCCGGTCGGCGGCATGCCGGTGATCGTGGAGGATGATGTGATGATCGGCGGGAACTGCGGTATCTATGAAGGGACCATCATCAAACGAAGAGCAGTGATCGGTACCGGAGTGATCCTGAACGCATCCACACCCGTCTACGATCTTGTGAACGGCACGATCATTCGGAAAGGAACGAGCGGCTCACTGATCATTCCGGAAAATGCCGTGGTGGTTGCGGGAAGCCGAACAATCGATTCACGCTTTGCAAAGAA
>JBMOHT010000394.1:0-1931 GCA_049317705.1 Bacteroidota bacterium
ATCGTTCACGCAGGAAACGGTCTTTCAGTGGATGTTCACATTGCCGTGAACGTGTTGAACGAACTGCTTGGGAATTCCGCACTCTATAATAGAAGCCAATCCTCAGTCGAATATACCCCGCTGGCAACGAAACAGGAGTGGGAAGCGCTGGTTGGTGCGATGAATGCCGGAAATGTGGGCGTTGTGGTGCATGTGGATTCGAATCCTGTGTATCATCTGGCGACCGATTTCGGTTACGCAGAGGGATTGAAGAAGGTCGGAACGGTTGTAACGCTGACCGAAATGGCGAACGAAACATCCTCCGTCAGTAAATTCGTCCTTCCGATCAATCATGAATTTGAATCATGGGGCGATCACAAGACCCGCACAGGCGTTCTCAGTCTGCAGCAGCCGGTGATCTCGCCGCTCTATAATAGTCGTCAGAAAGAAGCGGTGCTTCTTGCATGGACCCTTCCCGCCGACAGTTATAAAGAGACACTGTATCATGAATATGTGATGAACCGTTGGGAAAAAGAAGTGTATCCCGCAATGAAGGCCAATGTTGATTTCAAAACATTCTGGTTCTCTTCACTTCACGACGGTGTGGTCACATTCAACGAGCCGGCACAGTCCGTTGCTGCCGTAAAAGCAGACGCACTGGGTCAGGTCGGTTCATCGAATGCAACAAATGATTTTGTTCTGTTCCTGCACGATAATTATTTTGTGGGGGATGGACGCTATTCCAACAACGGATGGCTGCAGGAAATGCCGCATCCCGCTTCGAAAATTGCGTGGGACAACTACGCAGCGCTCTCGGTCGCGACATCGCGTGAGATGGGAATTGAAGAGAACGGGATGATCGATGTAACGGTCGGCGGACGCACATTGAAACTGCCGGTGCATGTTCAGCCGGGACTTGCCGATAAATTCGTTGCTGTGATGCTCGGATACGGCCGAACAGTGGCAGGAACAGTCGGAACAGGTGTTGGCTTCAACGCAAATCTTCTCATGTCCAAGTCTGCACCGCTCTCACCGTGGCTGTATACCGGAGTGACGGTGACGAAGACGAACGACAAATATACGCTTGCATCATCGCAGGAACATTTCCAACTGGATGATACCTTCCTGAAGGACCTTCACAAGAAACGTGATATCATCCATGAAGGAACGGTCGTTCAGTATCTTGAAGATCCGAAGTTCCTCGAGAAAGAAGAACATGAATCGACCATCGTTCCGCGCATAAAATATGACGGCGTGAAATGGGCGATGGCGATCGATCTGAACAAATGCACCGGCTGCGGAGTCTGCACGGTTTCATGTAACGTGGAAAACAACATTCCCGTTGTGGGAAAAGAGCAGCTGCGCAAAGGACGTGAAATGACATGGATCCGGATCGACCGGTATTTCTCCGGAACATCCGAAGCACCGAGCGTGAGCAATCAGCCGATGCTCTGCCAGCATTGCGACAACGCACCGTGCGAGAACGTCTGCCCGGTGATTGCAACAACACACAGTCCCGACGGCTTGAACCAGATGGCGTACAACCGCTGTGTTGGAACGAAGTACTGCTCCAACAACTGTCCGTATAAGGTCCGCCGCTTCAACTTCTTCGATTTCCGCAACGAGTTCAACGATGCGTATCAGTATCAGCAGCCGCTGAACATGCTCCACAATCCCGAAGTGACCGTCCGGTCGCGCGGTGTGATGGAGAAGTGCACGTTCTGCGTTCAGAGGATCATGGACGGACGCCAGCACGCGATAGAAGAAGGAAAAGAGTTCACAGGAACAGGGATCACGGTAGCGTGTCAGGATGCATGTCCTGCCGATGCGATCGTATTCGGAAATATGAACGACAAGAATTCAGAGATCTACAAGTATCGTCATCACGAGATCGGATATCATGTGCTGGATGAGATCAACGTAGCACCGAATGTGACGTATATTGCGAAGCT
>JBMOHT010000395.1:0-1913 GCA_049317705.1 Bacteroidota bacterium
AGTGACGCTACCAAGATGAATCCGAATCTGTTATATGCGCAGGCCATCAATGGAAGGTCCACCGGCAGAGGCATCGGCATCATTGATACGATCCATCTCATTGAGATTGCTCGTTCCATCATGATTCTCAATGAAGCAGGAACGATCGAACCGAATGAATACTCGGCGATCAAGGAATGGTTCAAAGAATATCTGCACTGGATGGTGACCCATCAATACGGCAGGGATGAGATGAATGCGAAGAATAATCACGGTACATGCTGGGTGATGCAGGCTTCTATTTTTGCAAAATTGCTTGACGATGAACAGACGATGGAGTTTTGCCGGCACCGTTTCAAAGAGGTTCTCCTGCCTGAACAGATGGCAATGGATGGAAGTTTTCCGCTGGAGTTGAAAAGAACGAAGCCTTATAATTATTCACTCTTCAATCTCGATGCTATGTCAGCCATCTGTCAGATACTTTCCACTGAGAAGGATGATCTGTGGCAATTCACTCTTCCGGATGGACGAAGTATGAAAAAGGGGATCGAATTCATGGGACCGTATATCGCGGATAAATCATCATGGAAATATCCGGCTGATGTGATGTTCTATGAATATTATCCAGTCCGCCAGCCGTCACTGCTTTTTGCAGGAATCGCATTTCATGAATCTCAATATATCGATCTGTGGAAACATCTGAATGCTGACCCGACAAATGAAGAAGTGATCAGGAATTATCCCATCCGTCAACCGATCCTTTGGGTGAAATGAACTGAGCAATATTGGCGGACTATTGTAGGAACGTAAAAGTGAAATACTATTTATCAATGAAGGAGCAACCGTCATGAAACGACGAGAATTTATTAAAACTGCAGGCGTGTTAAGCGCAGGAAGTGCAGCCGCATACAGCTTTCCGTTCGGAAATGAATTCCTGAGCAATGCACTCAAATCAGGAAAGAAACCTAATATCCTTTTCATTCTTGCCGATGATTATGGGGTCGGAGAGGTCAGCTGTTACGGTGCAGATAATTATAAGACGCCGAATATCGACAAACTGGCACAGGGAGGCGTTCGGTTCACGCATGCATACACCCCGTCGTTGTGTGGACCTTCCAGAGCGTGCATTCTTACGGGTCGATATGCATTCCATACCGGTGCAACGAATCAGGATGCGACAGGTGAATTCTCTCCGGATGCAGAAATAATGATCCCGAAAGTCCTGAAGCAAGCCGGGTATGTATCTACCTGTGTCGGTAAATGGGGACAGCTGCCGCTTGGTCCCGCCGAATTTGGATTTGATGATTATCTGAAATTCAAGGGAAGCGGAGTGTATTGGAACACTCAGGATAAAGGAAAAACCTATGAAGTGAACGGCAAAGATGTGAAACTTGCTGATCATGAATATCTTCCGGATGTAATGCATACTCATTTGGTGAACTTCATCAACAAACATAAGGATGAACCGTTCTACGCTTATTATTCCATGTCGCATGTCCATTCAGAGATTCTTCCGACCCCGGACAGTCCCGAGGGAAGTTCGAATCTGTACGCTGAGAATATCACGTACATGGACAAACTGATCGGGAAACTGATCGCCGAACTTGACCGTTTGAAACTTCGCGAGAATACACTCATCGTATTTTTTGGGGATAATGGAACTGCAGGCGGCAAAGCCGACAAAGCAACCATCGGCGGGAGGCGTCTTGACGGTGCAAAAGGTTCGATGCAGGAAGGGGGAAGTTTGGAACCGCTCATCATCAACTGGCTCGGCGTAACACCAGCCGGCAAGACCTCCGATGAGATGATCGACTCCACGGATTTTCTCCCCACATTCGCCGAGCTTGCCGGAGCAGATCTGTCGAAGAAGAATTTCTATGACGGTAAAAGTTTTGCACCGATGGTCCGCGGTGAGAAAGGAACTCCGCGCGAAT
>JBMOHT010000396.1:0-1912 GCA_049317705.1 Bacteroidota bacterium
ACACGGACGATGATGAAAACGGTGTCGTCGATCCATTCGAATTTCGGAAGATGCTCGGGCTGCAGACTGTCCTGCACAGCGTTGTTGTGCAGTTCGTATTCTTCGGCAATGGCATTCAGCTCATCAGCAGTGGGATTGAAGATGTCGATCCATTCGAATTTCTTCTTGCCGGTATTTATGTGGCGGGTGATCATAGAGTTTAAGATCTTAAAAACGATTATCTACTTTTCTAGACAGGGTCCCAAAGAGGTGTCGTTGGAAAATGTTTTCAATGTGATGCTAATCTGTGGATGCCCGATAGAAACATTCGGGCATGACAAAGATGATATCCGGCTTGCCGCGAAGTCATTTACTTGAAATTGCGCTTTCGCATCACTTCGTACATCACAATGGCTCCCGCAACGGATGCGTTGAGCGATTCAAAATCACCTTTCATCGGGATCTTCACGAGGAAATCGCATTTGTCCTTCACAAGGCGGCGCATTCCTTTTCCTTCATTTCCGATCACAAGAGCGACAGGAACGGTAAAGTCCACTTCGATGAAACTCTTCTGCGCGGTCATTTCCGTCCCGACGATCCAGACGCCTGCTTCTTTCAATTCCTCGATGGTCTGAGCGATGTTCGTTACGCGCGCCATGGGGAAGCTGAGACTCGCGCCGGCGGAGGTCTTTACGACAGTGTCGTTGACCGGTGCGTTATGATGTTTGGGGATGATACCGCCGTGAGCACCGGTGCAGACTGCGGTGCGGATGAGTGCGCCGAGGTTGTGCACATCTTCGATCTCGTCGAAGATAAGGAAGAAGGGCTGTTCGTTCTTTGCTTTTGCGATGTCGAATAAGTGACTGATATCGGAGAATTCTTTCGTCCCGACAATAGCGAGGATACCCTGATTGTTCGATGTCTGCGCAGTGCGGTTGATCTGGTCCGACGGGGACATCTTATACGGGATATTCTTCTGACGGGCGATCTTCATGATCTCGTCGATGACCTCGCCGTGGGAATTCTGCGCGATCATCAGTTTATCGATGGGAGTGTTCGCTTTCAGCGCATCGAGGACGGGTTTTCTGCCGGTGATGATGTTCATTTCGACTTCACCGATGCTTTCTGCAGACGGAGAGCTGTGTTCACTCCGTACGCTCCAAGAGCGATAAGCGCGAGGGAGATGAGCTGTGCTTCGCTCAGTCCGAACGCGAGCCGCGGATTCAGTCGGAAGAATTCGACGGAGAACCGTTCAATGCCTGCAAGGATAAGATATATGGAGAACATCTGGCCTTCGGCGTTCCATTTCTCTCTGTTCTTCCAGAGAATGAGGAAGAAGATGGAACAGATGATGGTCTCATAGATAGGAGTCGGATGACACAGCGTATTATCCGGAACGATGCCGCCGGGGAACTGTGAGGTGACCTCGGGAAAATTTCTGAATGCTGCTGATGGCGGATAGGTGCCGTTGGAATAATCCGTTGCCCAAGGAAGATTGGAAGGGAAACCGTAGTCACCGTCCCCCGCAAGATGACAGCCGATGCGCGCGAGACCGTAACCGAGAATGAGCGCCGGAGCGACCGAATCCGCAATGGCCATGAAGCGGATCTTCTTCTTCTTCGCATAGACATATATCGAGGAGGTCGCAAGGATGAATCCGCCGTAGAAGGTGAGTCCGCCCGGAGAGAAGATCATGCCGAACGGATCCTTCACAAAGAATCCCCAGTTCTCGATAAGATAGAGCAGCTTCGAACCCGACACACCGGCGATGAGCGCGATGAGCGTCACGTTGGACGCGAGGTCCGCATGGAGCTTCTTGCGCTGGAATTCTTTTGCGAGAATGTAATTGCCGATGAGGAAAGAGATGCCCATCATCAGACCGAAGCTGTAGATGGTTATGGGGCCGAGCGAGAAGATGATTGGGTGCATTGCG
>JBMOHT010000397.1:0-1911 GCA_049317705.1 Bacteroidota bacterium
TCTGTTTTATGGTGTCGGCGAAGACGGGATTGATGGCATAATCATACAGCACAACGTCGCGCTCGATGCCGAATGCAGGAAAAGTTATCCCCGCCATGCTGATGGTGAGCGATGCATCGAATCGGAAATTCGACGGGAGCCAGAATTTTGAGTCGAACAACTGAAAGGTCTGCCGGTACCGCGAACGTTTCAGCTTCACAAAGATCTGCGTGAACGCTTCATTCGGCGTCACATCCACTTCCATCACAGCGTAGGAACGTTCAGCGATGGAGATCGTCCCTTTGAGCAGCGGAACGATCTTGGAACGCGGTTTCAATAGGATTGTGTAGACCTCGAAATCATCCATATCCCGTGTGGAGAGCAGCTGATAATCATAATACTCGAATGCATTCGGCGCGGTCGGACCGACGAACGTGTAGCCACCCAGTTTGATCCTGTCCTCATTGAAATTGACGATATCACCCACACGCGATGTCAGAATTCCTTTCATAAGATTCCCGGTCTGCCGCTGCTGCACCACTACTTCGCGGAGCGAATCGGTGCTGGACCAATAGATCGTGGAATACGATTCCGAAATGGCGGCGATCGAACTGTCATTTCGGAACTGCATGCGGCTGAACGCTTTCCCCTCGAACGTCTGTAACTGACCCATCCATTTCTTCTTGCTCTCGATCGCCCGGCGGATGATCTCGTACGCCGGATCCTCATCGGTAACCGTCACTCCTGAAAGCTCGATGGAATTGGGCACAAGCGTAATGGTCCGCGATTGAGCGGAATTCAATTCCACATCGATCGTGTCGCTCCGGTAGCCGAGGTAACTGACGGCGATACGGTAGTTCTGCGCGGGAAGCGAGAAACGGAACTGACCGTCGGCATTGGTCACCGTTCCTTTGGACGTCCCCAGAATGCGGAGCGTTGCGGAAGGAAGCGCCAGCTGCGTTTCACGGTCCTTCACTACGCCGGAGAGTGTCTGCATTTGAGCGGACACGATGGCGGAACAGAGGAACGATACGATCAGTAATTGTTTGAACATGCTGTTGCGGAACAAATGATGATGGACAATGGTTGTGGATTGATGAATAATAAGTACTTTACGCTGTCAACGGCCTTCTGAATGTCGGAAAATCCTTTTATGGTTTCAATCATTCTCTGCACATATAACAGGGAAAATCTATTGCCGTTAGCGGTGCGGTCCGTTCTTGCTCAATCCTATAACGATTGGGAACTGATCGTGATCGACGACGGGAGCACTGACAATACGCTTGCGGTGATGAAGCACTTCCTGCAAAAGGATAAACGAATTCGGTATCATTTCCAAACGAATAAAGGACTCGCCGCTGCGCGGAATGCAGGACTCCGCATGGCGAAAGGCTCCTTCATTTGCTTTGTGGATTCGGACGATGAACTCGCTCCGCGGCATCTTGAACACCGCGTAAAATTCCTTTCAGATCATCCTGGTGTTGATTTTCTTCACGGCGGAATGACGCTCATTGGACCGAAGCGAAAGCATTTTGTGGTGGACATGACCGACCCGACGAAGAAGATCCACCTCAGTAAATGTCACATCGGCGGAACATTCTTCTTCCGGAAAAAGGTCCTGAAGAGAGTTTCCGGATTCTCATCCATTCCGTTCGGCGAGGATTTCGATTTCTTCCGCCGCGTGGACGAACAGTTCACCATCCGCAAGGTCCGCTGGACCACCTATCGTTACCATTTGGAATCCGCAGACCGTCTCTGCGACATCTTCACCGAGAAACTGCTGAACCATTAATCAAAAGATCAATTCACACAAAGCCCGCCTTAGGCGGGCAAAGCCGAAAAGAATAAATCTAGGTCCGGACTCATGTCCGAACCGATTGTTCATGATCATCTCTCGCAACGACGCTAAGCCGCAAAGGAATATGTAGGTCC
>JBMOHT010000398.1:0-1910 GCA_049317705.1 Bacteroidota bacterium
GTGCTCGTGAGGGAGTATAAAGAAGCGGGAACATATTCTTCAACATTCGATGCTTCTTCTTTCTCGAGCGGGATCTATTTCGCAAAACTTCAGAGCGGTGAGAATACACAAATGCGAAAAATGGTATTGATGAAATAATTGCTTTCCCGTTCAGGAATACGCCTTGCTCCGATAAAAACATCCTGCGCTGATAACTCAGTGCGGGATGTTCTATTTTGGCACCACTGCATATGTGGTGTATTGTTCAATTCTGTCTGTATTTTCGGTCCTTTCTTGCCGATATTCAAATCGGTACATTACTGCGCTTCGTTTACCGGTTCAACGATTCCGTTTGAAACAAGCGCTGCATAGGCGCCAACCGGTACTTACATCTTACGATAAGGTATATCAATGGATCCTCTGAAACATTTCTTCTATCCTCGGTCGATCTGCGTAGCCGGGGCGTCGACGAAGGAAAAAAGCATCGGTTATGAACTGTTGAAGACCATCAAAACGTACGGTTATACCGGGAAGGTGTTTCCCGTGAATCCGAACGCCGATGATGTGCTCGGCTACAAATGCTTTCATTCCATCGAAGAGATCGATGAACGGATCGATCTTGCGGTCATTGTCGTCCCCAAACAATTCGCCGAAGCCACGGTCGATTCGTTGCTGAAGAAAAAAGTACCGTCGATCATTCTTATTACGGCAGGATTCAAAGAGACGGGCAAAGCAGGGGAAGAGACCGAACGGAGGATCGTGCAGAAGATCCAACAGGCGGGTGCGAGGATGGTCGGACCGAATTGTATGGGAGTCATCAGCACACTCGATGATATCAAACTCAATGCGACATTCGTAGCCGAGCGGCCAGAGACCGGCGCGACGGGATTCCTGTCGCAAAGCGGCGCACTCGGTGCAGCGGTGCTCAATTCGTTACGGGAAACAGATATCAAATTCTCCCATTTCATCAGCGTCGGCAACAAGGCCGATGTGAACGAGAATGACATCCTTCATTTCTGGCAGGGTGATCAGAACATTCGTACACTTACTTTTTATCTTGAAAGTTTTGTGAATGGACTTGAATTCATCCGTCCGTTCATGACCGGAGCGGTAACTAAGCCGACGATCGTTCTGAAAGCCGGCAGGACCGAAAGCGGAATGAAGGCCGCCTCTTCGCACACAGGTGCACTCAGCGGTAAGGACAAGATCGTCGATGCGCTTCTCCGTCAATTCGGAATCATCCGCGCGAAGACGATGAATGAGTTGTTCAATACGGCAAAAGGATTCGAGAATTTCATCACACCGAAAGGGAACCGCATTGCCGTAGTGACCAATGCCGGCGGACCTGCCATTTTATGTGTCGATTCATTGGAAACCGAAGGACTATCGCTCGCCGTATTGAGCGCTAAGACGAAAGAGCAGCTTCGTAGTATCGTTCATGCCGAAGGGAGCGTTGACAATCCCGTAGATCTATTGCCCGGCGGTACCGCAGAAATGTATAAGAAAGTGAACGAGATCGTTGCAGCGGACGAGAATGTCGATGCGGTGATCTCGATCTTTGTTGAACCGGTAATGGTGCCTCCGTTCGATGTTGTGGAGGGTGTCAATTCCATACAATGCGGAAAACCGATCCTTCAGGTGGTGATGCCGCTGCCCGAATTTTGGGATTCGTATCGCAGGAGCTCGCCGAAAAGAACTCCGTTGTTCAAGAATCCGGAAGATCCTGCTGAGATACTTTCCAATATGTATTTCCATTCCGTCCGACAGCAAACACTGAACACGAATCGGGACGAATACCGAACGATGATTGCTCTGAAGCCGGCGGGCAATAATTATCAGTCCGGTTTCCTTTCGCAGAATGAGATCGGACAGATCTGCACAAAATATGCACTGCCGCTCATCAAGGGACGTTCAGTTAAGTCCGACGAACT
>JBMOHT010000399.1:0-1897 GCA_049317705.1 Bacteroidota bacterium
TGGCTTCGAAATTGATATTCGGATCGTACCGTTCCAATTCATGCGCCAGCCGCTCTAATTCGCTCCAGACATTATCCCCTTTGGCCCGCTTTTGGAGGGAATTTCCGTAGAAGAATTTTAGATAAGCATCCACTTGCGCATCCGGATCTTTCGGTGCATTCATGATCGCTTCTAAATACGGCACAACATCTTTTAGTGTCATAATGATTGAAACCAATAAACGATTTCATCACGAATTTTGCAATAACGTATTTACGTACTTCCTTAAAAGACAATGCAAAGATTTACAAAGAAATTAGCGATTTTTCTACGGAATTGAACGTATCGAAAGAGCTTGACCAAAGATCAATGTACCGTTCAGCAAGTATTATCGGCATAACAGTAAGAATCTTCAACGATACGATCAAGCCAATATTACTTTACTCCTTTTTCTTTGAGATACTGGTCGAAATTCTTTTTGGAATACTGATCCTCATGGATGTACGACAATACATGCATGAACATCTTCGGTTCGGAATAGCCGGGGAGGACGGTGATCGCTTCCCCTTTTGAGGTCATAAAGAGTGTGGCGGGATATCCATCGATCCTCATTCCCTGGGCGAATTCGGCGGGATTCATCTTTTGTCCTTCATACGTCACCTGCTCATTCCCTTCGGCATTCAGTTTAATGATGACGAAGTTCTTCTCAAGGTACTCTTTCACTTTTTTATCTTTATAGGTGACGGTATCCATTGTTTTGCACCATTTGCACCAGTCCGTATAGACATCAACCAGGACTTTTTTACCGGATTTCTTCGCTTCGGCGATGCCGTCGTTATATTTTTTCCATTGAAGGTCTTTTGCTGAGACGAGATTCCCCATCACCAAGATCAACACTATCAAAATGCTTTTTTTCATTGGAGCCATCCTTTTTCGAATGTGAGAGAAACAAATTCAAGAGCACAGTCCGCCCCTAGGGGGCGGGAAAAATAATCATATTATAAAGCCAAATTACAGTCCGCTCCTAACGGAGCGGTAATGAGTATTATTGTAGTAATGGAATCTTCTGATCAGACGAACAATCCGCCAATACGGTGCGGATAATGACAAAATACAATGATTCATTACGGCATATCGTACAGACCGCCGGCGTTGACCACATCGGCATACCCGGCATTCTTCAGCAAACGTGCTCCATACGCACTGCGGGCTCCTGATGCACAATAGAGGATGATCGGAGCATTCTTGTCGCCGAACTCATCGATGCGAGCCATCATTGAATCCACGGGAATGTTCACTGCGTTCGGATATGCTTCTTCGCTGAATTCTTCCGGTGTGCGAACGTCGAAAATCTTTGCTCCTGCGTTGATCTTATCTGCGATTGTTGCCATGTGGTGCTCCTTGGTATTAATTGACTGTTATTGTTTTTTTAAGGTCATTCGTGGATCCTTCGACTCCGACAAAAAACGTCGTCGCTCAGGATGACTATTCTTTTTCTTTTATGCATCGAAGTTCCAACCTGGGAACCAGCGTGCGGCGGAATAACCGCCTGCGATATTATAGACTGATCGAATCCCTGATGCTTTCAGGATCTGCAGAACGGTATGTCCGAGGAATCCGTCCTTGCTCAACAGATAGAGCGTTCTGTCCCTCGGGATCTCGTCCAGTCTGTCGCGTATCTCATCGGCGGGAATATGCAGAACGTCTGCCAGCGGTGCTTTCCCATGCTCTCCCATTGTTCGAACATCAAGGATCAGTCCGTTGTTCCCTGCGATTTCATTCAGGACTTCAGACGGGGATTTGAGAGGACTATATCCGCTGATATGATTGAGTCCGACGAACGATGCCATATTCACGAGATCATTCGCTGTATTGAACGGCGGAGCATACGCGAGATCGAGTTCGGAAAGATCTTCGA
>JBMOHT010000400.1:0-1893 GCA_049317705.1 Bacteroidota bacterium
CTTTCTTGATGATTTCCAATATATCAAATTGGATCATCTTTTGGGGGCTAGGTCACGATTCCCATGCGCCGGCGTTATACGCCACACCGGACATGATGATCATGGGGATCCGCGCTGTGAGAGGATCCTGCTGCAGGAACTCACGAAGCATAAAGCCGTTCATGTTCGCCATCTCAACATCGCTGATGATAAGTTTGGGAAAAGTTGCTTTGATCATCTCGAGCGCCGAGGCTCCGTTGTCCGCTTCAATTGTTTCGTGACCGTTTAATTGCAATGCTGATGCAATGGAATACCGGACAACATCATCATCATCAACGACCATTATTTTTGCCATAAGAACCTCAAAAAAAATTATTTTACTATCGTCATTTATTATTACCGAACAGACTTTGCAATTTTATTGAATACTGCTGCTTTATTGTTACGTTCCTGTGCCGGATCTCGGCAGCATGACTAGTGCCATTTCAATATAATAAGATTGTAAAAATTAAACAAGGTAAGTCATGCTGAGGCTCTCATCTTGACTTCCTGCCTGCCGAAGGCGCGGCGTCAAGAATCATCATAAAATTGACATCACTTGATTCGTCACCCTGAGCGAACCTCGGTTTTTTTATTTCGGGGTGAGTCGAAGGGTGAGCAAGTCAAAGTATGTGCAGAAATCATCCTTCGACGCGCTCGTCCACAAAACGGACTCGCTTGCTCAGGTCCACCACAAAGTGGTCCCTTTGGGAAAGGACTCCACGGCCCTTCGGGCCTTCGGAGATGACTTATGCCAATCGTTAACAATATAATGCATTAAGTGGTACATTATTTTGAAGTCATTTGTTGCAAGTTCCGATGACATACAATCGCTACCGCGTCGAAGCATCTCGGCTTTCGTAACAAGGGAACTTTTATTCATTGAAACAGCATTCGTCACCCGTACGCTTTATTTCCCTCCCCGGTTTCTTCGAAGAATTTCTTCCGCCTGTTACCGCGCGGTGATGTCGCGGATCTGGCACTGGATCACCTTAAGATCGTTCACCGAATACACATTACTGATGAATTCAACATTGATCTTTTTTCCGTCGGATGTTTCCAGCGGCAGGTCTTCGTAACGGACAAATTCCTTCTGCTGCAGTTCCAAATATTTATCCTTGTTGGCAACGATATCTTTCAGGAATCCTATTTCCCAGATCGCTTTTTCAAAAAATTGTTCCCGCGAATATCCCAGCATCTCGATCATCAGCGGATTCACATCGGTGATCATCCCTGACACCGCATCCAGAATAAGGATTCCGTCCTTTGATGATTCAAAGAGGCGGCGGTACCGGGTTTCCGAAATGGTCATTGCCTCGTTTGCTTTTTTCAAAGCGATATCGATCCTTTTGGCTTCCGTAATGTTGGTAAAGGTAATCACCAGTCCGTCAATGCGGTCGTCGAGCGTGCGGTACGGCATGATCCGTACGGTGAACCAGCGCTGGTCATTTGTTTCAATCGGCGTTTCGATCGTGGTAAGCGTTCGAATCACCTGCCGTGCATGCGCATCAATTTCGGGATACCGCAGATCGCTCACCAGATCGGTAAACGGGCGGCCGATATCCGCGCTGCGCAGTTTAATGATGTTGGTGGTGGCATCGGTAAACCGGCGGATATTCAGCTCTTTGTCCAGAAACAGCGTTGCAATCTCGGTGCTGTTCAGAAGATTCTTCATATCGTTGTTCGCCTGCACAAAATCGTTCACCTTGCTCTGCAGTTCAACGTTTATGGTCTGCATCTCTTCGTTCAGGCTCTGCATCTCCTCCTTCGATGTGGTAAGTTCTTCGTTGGTCGACTGCAGTTCCTCGTTGGTTGACTGAAGCTCTTCGTTGGTCGATTTTAGTTCTTCCTGCGATGTTTGCATCTCTTCACGGG
>JBMOHT010000401.1:0-1870 GCA_049317705.1 Bacteroidota bacterium
CCGCTGGGGATACGACAGGAACTCAAAGAAAAAGCATCAGCTGCCGGATGATGAACTCTATACATGGCGCCACGGCATCGACCGTTTGATCGCCGGAATGATGACGGATGATGATACGAAAATGTCCGACGGACTGTTCCCCTCGGCGGAAGTGGCAGGAGGAGGACAGGTGCTGCTCGGCCGTCTTGCGGAGTTCGTCCACTCGCTCGGCTTCCTCGCTGCACGGACGGGAGAATCGCATACCATTTCCGCGTGGAATACGATCCTCTCTTCTGTCGTGAACGGATTGATGGGAACCGGCGATGATCAGGATGAAGATAATGAGACAGCAGATACCGTCCGCCGGTCGCTGACCGCTGTGCGTGAACGGGCGGAGATCTCCGGAGCGCAGAAGAGGAATATTCCGTTCTCCGTGTACATCCAAAGTGTGCTGGACGAGATCGAGCAGGCATCCGGAACACAAGGATTCCACAACGGAAAAGCAACGCTTGCCGCAATGCTTCCGATGCGGTCGATCCCGTTCCGAGTGATCGCGATGCTCGGCATGAATCACGGTCTGTTCCCTCGCAGAACAGGACAGCCCGAGTTCAATCTCATCCGTCACGGTAAGTCGAGGATCGGTGACCGCGATACTCTGAAAGGGGACCGGTATCTTTTCCTTGAACTGCTGCTTTCCGCGAAGGACCGATTGATCATCACCTGGAGCGGATTCGATCCGGGGGATGGAGCGGCGATCCCGCCATCCAATCTTGTAGATGAATTCGTTTCCCATCTACAACGGGAATATTCCCTGACGGATGAGCATGGAGCGACATCGAACGCCGGTGATGCTGTTCTTGTGAGATATCCCCTGCATCCGTTCTCTGCGCGGTATCTTTCATCGCAGCCGGAAAATTTCCGTTTAAATACATGGAACAAAGCGTGGTTCCGACGCGCCGATGCTCACGTTCAAAAAAGACCGATGTTCGAATGGGAACTTGCCGCACCTGTTCCGGCGCCTGAAAAACTGATCGACGGGAACCGAATTTATAATTCGCTATCCGATCCGATGAGAACATTCCTTTCTGCCTGCAGGATCGAGCAGACGAGAGAGGAAGAGTTGATCGAGGACAGTGAACCGTTCGCACTCGACGGTCTGCAGGACTGGACCGTGCGTGAAGCGATCCTGAATGAACGGCTGCTGAACGAACCCGATGTGGTCGATAAGCTCATTGCGAATGCATCGATCCCATCTTACGCACCCGGTGCAATGATCGTGGAAGAACACCGCCGGACCGTGCAGAACAGGATCGAACGGCTCAGATTGATCCAGGAACATCCGGAGTTCCATTCATACCGCGTCGATGTAACAGTGGACGGCGTCCGGTATATGATGGAAACAGAACGCATTTCGATCATTGGTGACACTGCGGTCATCATTGACCTTGGGAAGAAGTCGACAAAGCGGCGTCTGAAATTGTGGATGATCCACCTGTTCCTGAATATCGAACGTCGTATCACGACCTCCATCGTTTTGCTGGATGGAACTATTGAGATCGCGCCGATACGATCCGAAGAAGCGGCCGCTCATATCACTCGGCTGCAGGGATTATCGGAGCGGAGTGCACAACGTTTGCTGCCGTTCATTCTTGAAGTCTCCTGGGCATACGTGCAGCCGGTGAGTACTAAAGCGAAGGATCCGAAAACGAATGCGTGGAAAAAACTGCAGTCGATCCTGGATCCGAACAATACATACAGCTTCAGTTATGACAGGAATTACAGCGAAGCGTTCGGCGAGGTCCAGACCTGGGAAGAAGCGATGAACTGTATTCCCGGCGGCGAAGCACTCTTCAGCGAAACTGCGCATTCGATCTTCGATCCGTACATCCTC
>JBMOHT010000402.1:0-1867 GCA_049317705.1 Bacteroidota bacterium
ATCGAACTGCCGTGCGGCGGAGTGAAGGAAGGAAAGTCTTACGAAGAGATGGCGCACATCGAACTGGAAGAGGAAACGGGATTCCGCTCAGAACAATTGAAAAAAGTCGGTGAGTTCAATCCGTATAACGGTGTGACGAATGAGATCTGCGAGGTATTCCTGGCAACGGAACTGATCCAATCCAAATCCGTACCGGATGCTACGGAAGAATTCGAACTTATGTTCAAGACACCTGGTGAGATAGATGCTATGATCGAATCCAATATCATTTGGGATGGGATGACGATCGCAGCGTGGGGAATTGCCCGTTCAAGAATTACAAAGGCCGAAGTATGAAAAAAATGATCCTGTTCCTGCTCATCGCAGTATCAATCCTGTTGGCGAAAGGTCCGCAGAAAGTGATCGTTGGAGCGGATATGTTGTTCGAGTCCCGAACGGATCTGATCGACGGAAAGCGCGTCGGACTCATCACCAATCATACGGCATTGCTCGCGGATGGAACACATCTCGCAGATGCACTGCACGATTATCCTGATGCAAAACTCGTTGCACTCTTTGGTCCGGAACACGGAATCCGCGGTGATGCATCGGACGGCAGCACGGTGAATGATACGATCGATGCAAAGACAGGAGTCCCGGTCTATTCGCTGTACGGCAAAGTGAATAAACCGACTCCCGAGATGCTGAAAAATGTCGATGTGCTCGTCTATGACATTCAGGATGTCGGTGCTCGATTCTATACGTTCATCAGTACGATGTTCCTCTGTATGGAAGCGGCGGCTGAGCAGCGTATTCCGTTCGTGGTTCTGGACAGACCCAATCCCATCGGCGGCGTGAAATCTGCCGGACCGATCCGACTCGATTCGCTCAAGACATTCGTCGGATGGGCGCCGATCCCCATCATGCACGGCATGACCGTCGGTGAACTGGCCGTGATGGCGAATCTTCAAGGATGGCTGAAGGACCGCAAGACGGCAAAATTGACCGTTGTGAAAATGGAGAACTGGCGACGTTCCCAATGGTATGATGAGACAAAACTTGACTGGATCAAACCGTCGCCGAATATGAAGACACTTCAGACTGCAACGATCTATCCGGGAATGTGTCTGCTGGAAGGAACGAATGTTTCCGAAGGACGGGGAACAGAACTTCCGTTCGAGAATATCGGTGCGCCCTGGATCGATGGGAAGGATCTTGCGAAGCAGCTGAACATGCAGGGACTTGCCGGTGTGCGGTTCGAACCGACAGAATTCACTCCGCAGGAGATCCCGAATGTTGCATCCCATCCAAAATATGCCGGACAACTCTGCGGCGGTGTTGTTGTGAATGTGACCGACCGGAAGAAATTCGATGCGGTGAAATGCGGTATTGCAGTTGTTTCAGGAATTCATAGCTTGTATAAGGACTCATTGAGATTCCGCGAACGGGGATTCGATCGTCTGGCGGGGACACCGGTCATCCGTCAATCGATCATTGAAGGGAAGAATGCGGGCGAGATCGTTGCACTGTGGCGCGATGAATTGGACGAGTTCAATAAATTACGATACAGATCATTTCTCTATACTGATAAATAAAATTATGGCATCACGAAAAAAGACCGTCGCACTCATCGCCCATGACGGAAAGAAGGCGGACATCCTGCAATTTGCCAACGACAATCGGGCGGCACTGTCGAAGTGCAACCTGATCGCAACGCGCACGACAGGAAAGCTGATGAAGGAAAAACTCGGCTTGAAGGTGAAGTGTTACATGTCCGGACCGATGGGAGGGGACGCTGAGATCGCGGCGCAGGTCGCGAATAAGAAGGTCCATGCGGTCATCTTCATCACCGATCCGCTCGATGCTCATCCGCACGATCCGGATATTC
>JBMOHT010000403.1:0-1864 GCA_049317705.1 Bacteroidota bacterium
CGTATGCCGTCTTCTGCATAGCAGAGTTTTCTGTTGAAAGCAGCGAATAATATTTATCCAGATCCGCAAGTGTTCTGGCGCTGTTATACTTTTCGTTGTATGTATTATACGAATCCTTATGCTGCTGATATTGCGATAAAGCATCGACCAACAGCACTGCACCGATCACACTTCCGCCGAGCATTGTCCATCCTGATACCGGCCTGTCCATATAGATCTGACCGGCACCGGGAATGATGGAAGACATGATGCGCGAATTAGTGACTGATTTCGGTTCAAGGTATATCGGAACATTGAATTCATCCGACCGGATTGTATGCGAACCCGAATACGAATGATATCCCGGTTTATTGATCTCGACCATGTATGTATCAAAGTCCAACGATTGTTCACGGACAGGAAGTCCGGCAAAATGATAGAGGTTGGAACTGCTCTTGACCGTTACGTCCGCTGTTCCGGCGGCACCGACCAATGATACTGAACTTTTTTTCTTTTCGAGTGAATGTTCCACTGTCATCTGATCATTTTGTGATAGATCGATCCTGGTCCGATAATCGTTGTAATCCGGTTTCTTTAACGTTAGTTGATATTGTGATTGTTGAATTTTGGGGATGATCAACGGTGTATATCCGACAAGAGAATCGTTCATATAAACAAAAGCACCTTCAGGATTTGAATTGATAATCAGCTTCGATGCTTTTTGAAGATCAAGCGATACCGATTCGGATTCACTCAGGATATTTACCGATGTACTGTTATCGAAATATCCGTCCGCTCTCACCGTCACCGAAGTGGGACCGAACTCCGAAATATCCACTTCCGCTGGAGTTAGCCCGGCACGGTCTCCGTTCACATACACCGCAGCGCCCGTGACATTCGAAGTAACGGTGAGGGATGAAACTTTCTGCTGAGGAACAAAAACAAATTCTCCGCCTCTGTCGCCGATAAGAATACCGTATTGCGGAGTTTGCTGTTTGTGAGATTCTGTCGTCACTCTCGGCATGATATACGCGGCGAGTTCACTGGCGGTGATGATGCCGTTCTTATCCAGATCTGCTGAACGATTCTTCAATCCTTCCAGAAGATGGAATGTGAACACACTGTGACCGCCTGGACCGGTATCGAACACGGGTTGGTCTCTTCCTCCGGCTGTAAGTGCCTGCCGAGTTCTCCTGATGGATACGGTCTCAATGAAATCCTCGGTTTCAGAAGAGATCGGCTGTGAACGAGCGAAAATGAGTCCACCGTAACATGCATCCATGATCGCATAGAGATGTTTTGCGGGCATACCTTCCGCCATTTCGCTCAGTTGGTCGGTGGATATTGCAGTGGTGATCGGTCTGATTGGATCGGCATCGATAGGAAGAATGTATCCCCGTTCCTTATTTTCCGGGAGCGGTGTGGTAATACCGTGACCAGCATAAAAGATGATCACACGGTCATCGGGTTTTGTTTCATTCACCAGCCGTTCAAAACTTCCGATGATCTTCTCTTTCGTCGCATCTTCATCATACAATTCTATAAGGTTCTTCGGATTCACACCGTAATTCTTTACCAGAACATCGCGCATCGCTTTTGAATCGTTCACGGCAAATTTCAGCGGTGAGGCATTCCCATACTGGTCCACACCGATGATCAAGGCCCATGTCCTGTCGAATGATCTACGGGCAGAACGGGGATCGATCACTTTAGACATTCCCCGCAGGGACGTTTGAGCAGAGATGATCCCAACTGAAACGCAGAGAAGGATAATCACGGCACAATACTTAAAACTATGCGAGCTGTACAATGTGGGTTTTTGCATAAGGATGCAGCGGAGCTGTCGTTAGTGAACTTTGAAGAGGAAATTTGAAGGAAGTTTGAA
>JBMOHT010000404.1:0-1855 GCA_049317705.1 Bacteroidota bacterium
CCAAATCCGGCGATATAGACGTCCAACGTGCAGACCACCGGCGTAAAATATGCTTCGATCGAGTGCGGCGCAGTGACATTCGTGAAATTATAGGTCGATATCTGACCTTGATCCATCCCATCCACGTTCACATGATCGATATTGTATCCTACATCAGGATTGATGGAATACGATTGACTTCCGTCATACGAAACAGCGGTCGTTCCCGCCGGATAGATCGATCCTCCCGAAGTCATCACCGAAGAGGTGATATCATTCGTGACAAGTGCGCCGTATGCGAAGGTGCCGAAGGTGCTCAAGAAATTTGCATCGAATGATGAGCTGCTCCATCCGGTGCGGGATTCAGGATTCCACAGCACACCATCGTGCCGTCTGATCACGAACGAATTGTGATCCGCTCCGCCGTCCACCTCGGCAGGACTATAATAGAATGAGGCCATGGACTGTGAAAATGTCACTCCCTCATTCCCGATGGTCCAGAAACGATTCAGATTCTTTGCCGGATCGATATTGCTTCCCGTCAGATCGGGTCCGGTCGTCGAAGTTGAGACTGTCAGAAATCCCGGTGTTGTGACAAATGTGAGCAGAATATCCACCGGAGAATAATTTGCACCTTCACCAACTTCGAACGTTGTCGTTCCATCCGATACAGGGATCCCTTTCCGCAGATTCCCTTTCACATAGCCGGAATTGTGACTGACTGAACCGGTGGAACTGACGGTCAATGTATCAGCACCGGTCACTATATAACCATCCGCAAGGTCGAGCAGACCGTTCACCGTAACGCTGTTGTTGAGCGTCAGTGTGTTCCCGCTCCCTCCGATCGTCACATCGGTGAACATCGTTGGTCCTGTCAGCGTCTGACCTGATCCGTTGAACGTGACGATTCTATTGTTTGAATTAAAGGAACCTGTGCCGGACCAATTTCCGCCGACATACAGGTCACCGTCGGCATCAAGCGATAGGATGAGCGAACCGTTGTTCGTGATGTTTCCGGCGACCGTCAGCGAAGCAGCCATCCCCGTCTCAATGGCGTTCATCGTCAATGTAGAGCCGGATTCGATGGACAATGACCCTGTCATTGAGCGCGGTGTATTCATTCCTAAGTTCGCACCGAGTTTTAGTGTAGTATTGTTCTGGATCGTAACGTTGGCCGGATGGCCGGCACCCGTCAACGCGTCCCATTCAAAACTCCTGTTGAAATTCCCGCCGGAGGCATAGATGAGTGTGGATGCAATATCATACCAGGGGGAATTATTGATGATGGACCCGCCGCTGTTGAGGCTCAACTGATTCACCACTAACAGGTCAGTACCGGGATCAAGTGCTCCGCTAGTCTCTATGTTCCACGCATCAACATATCCGGTGATACTTCCGTTGCCGTTGAAATTGAGCACGTTATTCAATGGAACCAGGTTTCCGCCGTTCGATTCCAGAACACCGTTGTTCGCAAAATTGACGCTTGCTCCTTCTGGATAAAAGATACCGGACTCGAGCCGCAGCACCTTATTGATGCTGAGATTATTGGAGTTCGAAAACCGAAGCACGACCGAATCCGTACTCGCGATCACCAGACTGTCGAAATAGATATATCCGCCGCCGGACTTAAGAATCGTTTGAGGAGATGTCCCTGAAAAACGTACTGCTGAGAGGTTCGGTGTGAGTGTGCCGTTCTGTTCGAAATCCTTTTTTACATCAAGGTATCCGCCGGCGACAGAAGAAAGTTCAAGCGTGCCTCCATTGAGCACTTTTCCCCCGACAATCAGCGGTGCCGTCATCTCGTGGCCGTCGCCGTTCATTGTCAGCGAAGAACCATTGACGATCGTCAGATCATTTCCAATCGTCCACGCCGTTC
>JBMOHT010000405.1:0-1850 GCA_049317705.1 Bacteroidota bacterium
TTGACTCTCTGAATGTTGCGAGTGCCAGTGCGGTGATGCTGTGGGAGATGCGGAAACGCTGATCAGATTTCTCTATCAACATGTTTACGATCAAAAATGGTGTCTGTCAATCGGAAATGGTAAAACTATAGCTTAAAAACAAACTCAAATTATTTTCCCTCTTACCGACCGGTCGATTGAAATTCAATCCTGCAGGAAGAACTATTACTCTTTCATCGTTGTAATGTTTATCCGCGTCTCTGACTGCATCGTAGCCGGTTTGACCGCTTTCATGCCTCGTGTCTGCACTATAAAGGATTTCAGATCCTCCTGTAGATAGTCATATCCATTTACACGTTGCACATTTACAGAGTTAAACTTATCTGTCCGTGCAAAGATCTGCAACACTTCACTTCCGAATGGTCCCGAACATTCGAACTCCTGCGGGATTTCATACGCAACATTCACTTTTGACGCATCGAGGAAGTATTCGTTATAAAGAAGAACTCTTTTTCCATCCGCCATGTGATAGATCAAACGAATATAACAAGGCATATTCACACGAACGATCACGTTCATCTTCTCTCCATCGCTGAAGAGATTCCCTTGCGCTTCTTTGTTCGTCCACCCTTCAACGATCAATCCTCCACCGACGGTTTCTCCTGCAGCGAAGATCTTCTGATCGATCAGCGCACTCTTATAATTCTCCGGCTTCAGACTTTTTTCCGTTGCGGATGGAACGGAAGAAGGAACCGTCGCCTCAGCGCTGGCAATGATCCTACCTTCTTTAATGCTGCGGACGTTCACAATAAATTTTACCGTATTATTTTGTTCCCAGTATGAACCGGTGAGAAGATATGACGCTGCAGACTGCTGCACCGCATCCCATTGCGCCACTTCCGGAAGCTTTTGTTCGAGCACCTGATTGAAATATCGGGAGAACGAACTACCCATTTTTGTATCCTGATAGATCAGCGGAGTCACTGTTACCTGAAGCTTGCCTGACCCGTTTTTCTCTGCCTGCTCTTTTAACTGATAGACCAGGAACCAGGCAAGATCATCCACCGTGTTGATTGGACGCAGCACTAATTTAACAACTGCTTCACGAATCTGACCGATGGTGATCTCATTGGCGGCAGCACTCTGCGTCAGATCGTTAAGTGAGTTCGATATCTTAACGAATGCAAGCACTGACTGTGCTTCTTCCAATTGGCGGCACAACGGATATCCCGAAAGGTATTCATTCAATGCCTGCGTTGACTTGTTCTGCTGCTCCAATGTTTTTGCAAGACGGACCTTCGCTTCGATCTCTTTTTTCAGCGAACCGACCTTCGATGAATACAGGGAAACGATGTTTTCCCTCTTCACGAACACAAAGGCATACATCATATCATCTTCAAAGAATGTTTCAGTTTCAAGTCCCTGAATTTCAAGATTCGATGTTGATTGTGTTGCACTTGAAAAGATCGATGAGAATTTTTCCCCGGTCTCTTCCGTTTTCGCAGCAACGGTCGATTGGATATTCACCCGGATCTTTTCAATAAGATTTTTCCGGGCATTCGATACCGCAGCTTCTTTAGCCGGTTCTGTATCCCCTGCGGACACGACCGCAGCTATGCCGTAGCCCGTAAGGTATAGTGCATCGGGATACGCTTTGCTTTTCCCTTGATTCTTTACCCAATCGGGTGTTCCGGCAGAGAGTGCTGAACAGATCAGAAGTAAAATGAAGAATGATCTCATTGGTCTTCTTTCGGTAATATTTCAATGCTGTTGGACTAACTTTTCTTTATTCCAATTCCCGGATTATCACTCAGCATAAGTTTCCCTTCCTTCACAGTCGTTCCGGTATAGATATCATTCGAGATCAGCAG
>JBMOHT010000406.1:0-1841 GCA_049317705.1 Bacteroidota bacterium
CGCGGTGGAGTTCACCGTTCTTTTCGAGATGTTTTACAAAGTCCTGAAGATTATCGAACATAATTCTTTTCTTTGTATTTGAGTATCAGTGATCGAAATGATTCATCCTTCCGTAGTGCATTCAGGTCCGGGTCGGATTCGATCTCTTCCATATCATCATAGCCATTCTGAAATGCCAATTCGATGAATTTAACTGCAGTGGAAGATTCTCCCCGATCGGTATGAACAACAGCTAGACGATAATATGAACATGGCATTGATGAATCCACGGAAATACTGCGATGATAGCACTGTTCAGCCATTTCTTTTTGCTGCAATCGGAAATAGACCTTCCCAAGATTGAAATAAGCATGAGGGCGCGTTGAATCTATCGAAATTGCTTTCTGAAAGAGAGAAATTGCACTATCGTTCATCTGTCGATCTGCCAGGATCTCCCCGAGACCCACATATGCTTCATAGCAGTATGGAGATAGTGAAATGATCGTAGAATATATCCCGAGCGACTCATCGACACGTCCGAGTTTTTGTAAAACACCAGCTTTCCTTAAACCATAGACCTGCGAGCGCATGACCTTCTCCGGCGCCTTAGACAACAACGTTAAAGCGGAGAGATATTCTTTCTCCCGAAAGAGAACGGAGAAATAATTGATATATGAGTTTTGATGAGTCGAGTCCAAAGATAAAGCTTTTGAAAAACAGTCCTTTGCCGAAGGGTAATCTTTCAGATATGTATAGGAAGTCCCTAATTTTTCCCAGCTTTCCGCGAGATCAGGACGAAGCTCCTTCATACGAATAAAATAAGAGACCGCATTATTATACCGATGTGCCATAATGGAAGTGATACCATTCTCCCACACGTAGTGATAATTATTCGGTGCTACTGAAAGACATTGTTCGAAAAAATACAGCGATGAATCGTATTGCTCTTGCGTCCTGTACATTCCTGCCAATTCACTGAGCACTAATGTGTCATACTTCTCAACAGCATAACACGACAGGAGATTTTGGACATATTGACGGTCCGAAGGTCTGTGTGTAAAATTCGATATCAGTGTCCGGTGATACCGATAACTGATCTCCATGGTATTCACCGAATTCAAATAGCGACGTTGTAGTTCTCGGCGTAGTTTTGGAGACCTTGTTTTTTGATATGTGTTGACAATACCATCCAATGCTGCTGAACACGAATCTGCTTTTTTACGGACATGAACAAGATGGGAAACCTTCAATGATTCAGCTCTGATAAAGAAATTGACCTTGGAAATTTCTTTCATCAGATCTACAGCAACCGAGTTGTGAACCATTCGTTTCTTCCCGGATCCGATGAACGTAACCGAATCTGTGAACCGAGCCCCAATGATCGAGAATCTGCTGACTGAATCAGAACCCATGAATGATCCTTTGATGTGCTGAGGAACCTTCAAGGTATATAACGAATCGATTATTTCCTTCGTCAGAAGGGAATGCAATCGATATCGTGCTATCGTTTCCGCAGTTCCATTGGTATCGAGTGCGCTCCTTTTATATTCGACACTTTTTTTAAAGGAGGAGATACCTGAGATCGTCGTGGTTGTACAACATACCGTCAACGTGATTGATAAATAAAGTATTCGGAAAAATCTCTTATGGCTCATTTCATTCAAGTTCCTCAGAACGCCAGCCCTTACCGCGTTTCTCGCCGACTGCCTGCAGCACTTTGTCCGTGAATGCGCCGATGTATTCATCCACTGTTTCGGGGACGAAATAGAGCGGCGGTGATATCGGCATGATGATGGCTCCGTAGGCTGATAATTTAGCACACTGTTCAAGAGCGAGCGTGGACATCGGAGTTTCGCGGACGC
>JBMOHT010000407.1:0-1817 GCA_049317705.1 Bacteroidota bacterium
CGTTTGC
The DNA here is from genome assembly GCA_049317705.1 of Bacteroidota bacterium. Taxonomy (GTDB): domain Bacteria; phylum Bacteroidota; class Ignavibacteria; order UBA10030; family UBA8401; genus UBA8401. The sequence goes on from JBMOHT010000407.1 coordinate 8, forward strand.
GGCGCATGATCGCGATAACGAATCCCGTCAGCATCAGCAATGTGCCGACCCAGACGAAACTGATGAACGGCTTCACGCTCGCTTCCGCTACCAACGCTTCACTCTTTCCGGAGAGCGGTATACCGCCTGCATTCTTCAGTGCGATCTGGATCGCCGAACTGCCGTCCCCCATGCCGCCGATGCTCATTGCCAGGAATTCGATCTTCGTTCCGAGAAGCTTCGATTCCACGCCGAAATATTTCTGTTCTTTCCCGTTATAGACAACATACGGTACAACTGTCTCCTTTTCATTGCCGACGGTGATCTCGATGGCTGCACCAATCCTTGTTCCCCCGGTCGTATTCTGCGCGTTGTGACCCGCCATTTCGAACGCAGTGAACGTCATCGTGGCCGGACCGACCTTTACGGTCTGTTCCTTTGTCAGGGTCACATGACCGTGTTCATCTATCGCGTTCTCTTCCGTTCCGTTCGGCGTGATGTAGAAATCGTGCGTAAGGAACGATTTGATGTCCGGGTTCCGCATCATCCCTGAGCTTTGTGTCTCGAACATTGTCGGCACAAGCACTTCCGACACCCCTTGCTGCTGCACCATCACCGAAAATGCGGTCTTGTTCCCTTCAATGGTATTCTTCCCCGAATAGGTGACCGTATATCCGAAGACATCCTGTGGTTTTCCGAGCTCCAGCATTACCGTCTTCTTTTGATCGAAGAATCCTGAGACGATCACACCGATCAGAAAAACGGCAAGTCCGATATGCGTGATCTTTCCGCCGAGCATGCGGAAATCCCCGCGGATCGTCATCACTGTGATCTCGAGATTGACGAACAGCGCGAACAACGCTCCGAAAATAAAGAGCAGGTACAGAACATTCCACATGCTGAAGAATCCGATCACGATCGTACCAACGAGCGAGGCAAGGAGCGACTTCCATGATTTCTCCTTCAGGAACATACCGTCCTCCTGCTCCCAGCGGACGAGCAGACTGTATCCGATCAGAAGCGATATGACGATGCCGATCGGCAGATGCATCTTGTTATAGAAGGAAGGATCGACCTGCGACGAAGAGACCAGCGGCATGCTCGTTCCGAAGAATACGATCACCGCGCTTCCCATCAGCACGAACGAACCGAGCGACAACGCGAACTCACGCGTGAGCCAATGCATCGGTTTCGCGATCGCCTTCATTTCCTTGTAGCGGAGAGCGAAGAAACCGAGACCAAGCACGATCGAAGCACCGAGAAAAATGATCAGCAGTCCATAGACGATCGTTCCGGGATCCGTGAAGGAGTGGACCGATGATTCTCCGAGAATACCGCTCCGGGTGAGGAATGTGGAGTAGATCACCAGAACAAATGACAGGATCGCAAAGATGAAATTCGTCCGGACAAGATTCGCGGTCCGCGCCTGCGCCAGCATCGTGTGCAGCAGTGCCATGGAGATGATCCACGGAATGAGCGAAGAATTCTCAACGGGATCCCATCCCCAGTATCCGCCCCATCCGAGAACACCGTATGCCCAATACGCACCGAGCATCAATCCTGCGCCGAGCGAGAATCCGGAGAAGAGCACCCAGGGAAATGCATTCGAAAGCCATGAATGAAACTCTTTTCTCCATAACGCTGCGATCGCAAAGCTGAACGGGATCGCCATCGCTGCAAAGCCGATGAACAATACCGGCGGATGGATCACCATCCAGAAATTCTGCAGCAGCGGATTCAGTCCTTGTCCTTCATGCGGTATCTCTCCCGCTTTCAATTGGCCGGGAAATTGTTCGTAGATGGATCTGAATGGGGACTTCGCGATCAGCAG
>JBMOHT010000408.1:0-1808 GCA_049317705.1 Bacteroidota bacterium
TTTTCCCAGGCATTATATATAAGAGTACTGTAGCTCGTGACGATATTATTCAGTACCTGAAGGTTCGATATGCTGGAGACAGAATTGACCGTTATCGCATAGGTGGCTCCCCCGGGACCGCGGAAGATATTGTTCGCAATGACACAGTTGATGATACCGACATTATAGGTATAGGAGATCCAACCACCGAGGAAGATATTGTTTCGGATCGTATCCCCTACTGCTCCGTCCGATGAGATGGTGCCGGAAGACATGAAAAGATTGTTCGATACCGTCACATAGTCTGTTGCATTCTTCGAGATACCATAACCTACAAAACGGATACCGGAGATCTTACTGTTGTCCGCATTCGGTCCTAACGCCAGCGATGTGTAGAGATGCGTACCTCCGTTCTCAACGTTCCTGTATCCGGAACCGAGGATAATAAGCTTTTTATCGATCGAGACGGACTCACCTTCTTTATAGACTCCCGGAAGGAAGAGCACTGTATCACCGGCAGACGCGGCAGTCACCGCTTCGGAGAGTTTTGCGAAACGATTTGTCGCAAGACCGGCTCCCGTTCCATCGACGATACGGATGGTCGAAAAGGCGGCCGTCGTGAATACCACAAATAAAAGAAATGCTGTTCTCATTGCTGTGCTCCCTTGATAGAATGATGTTTTTTTAAATTTCTCAATGATCGGTCTTCTGTTCCTGTTGACCGCCGCCGAATGAACCGGTAACATTCACTTGAATGATATCTTTCGGTCCTACGGATGACGCGCCGGTCTTCTTCGATTTAACGGTAACCGAACTCACGATCGGAATAGTCGATGCGACGAACGGACTCTTGAACGGGTACGGACCTCCGAAGATCCCGATATCCGGTCGGTTGGTGTTACCTGAACCCGGCTGCTGCTGAACATCCACATATGACGAAAACATCGGCGAGATCGGCTGATAACTTCCATCCACTGGAGAGGACGGGAATGGTGTCGATGCATCCGCCAGTCGTAAATCGCTGTCCGTCGCGAGGGATTCCGCATAAACGAATCCTTTCGTTTGATCGAAGCGTTTGAATCCCGGATTCCCTGTTCCATTGGCGGACCCATTGGTGAGATCGGTATAGGAAACCGGCATATTGTAGGTCCAGTTTCCCGAGTAGAGCATCGCCGGGACCGCCGAGACGGAAACGGCACTGAGACGGACGAACATGTTACCGGTGATGATCCATGAACCGAATGCAGACCAATCATTGTTGAATGCCCGAGTCAGGTCACCGAAGAAATTATTATAGATCCGGATGTTCGATGAATTTGCGAGTTGTGCCTGCAGATATAATCCATTGGAATTGCTCGTGCTTCCTTCACCGTCGAAGATGTTATTATTGATGGTGATATTGGAAAGAGTGATATTATACTGTGTAGCGATCCCGACTCCGTTCAACGGCACTTTGAAGATATTATTTCTGATCGTATCTCCGGCCGATGAATTGATCGTAACACTGCCGCTGAGTCCGCTGAAATAATTATCGGCGATCAGGATATTTTCCGCTCCCGCTTCGATCAGCACTGCCGCGCCGTTGAACCGGAATCCGAAGACCTTCGCATTATCCGCAGCAGGATCGATCGTCACTGAAGTGGTCAGGATCGTCCCGCCGGTCGTGTATCCGGCTCCTTTCAGGACCACCCGTTTTGAGATACTGATGGTGGCGGTTTCATTGTATGTACCGTTCAGCACGTCGATCGTATCACCGGCGAGAGCTGCAGTGACCGCATCGGAGATCTTCGCGTATTTGCCGCCGCCGCCGATGCCGTCCACAACACGTC
>JBMOHT010000409.1:0-1782 GCA_049317705.1 Bacteroidota bacterium
TTACATCTTGCTCAAAAAATAGGGCAACATCGACCGCCAGGTCGGCCAATCATGCGGCATATCGTATCCCCAGAGATCGAGCCAATGCGGTATCGATTTTGCGTGAAGGATCCCCGATAGACGCCGTGATGCATCCGGACTCTCAAATTTTCCCTGTCCCGCCGCAATAATGATCCTTCCTCTTCGCATCTGTTCCAAATACGCATGATCAGTGATGCCGGGAAGATACTGTTCCGGTGAGTTAAAGAAGACGTTCTCGTCGTAATGTCCTTTGGTGTAGGACTGCAGATTGTAATCACCGCTCATGGCGATGGTGCCGGCGAAGATATCGGGACGGCGGAAGAAGATATTCAATGCGTGCAGTGCGCCGAGAGACGCTCCCGTGGTGACGATCGGCGTCAATCCTTTGCTGTGATTGTGAATGAACGGCACAACCTCGTTGACCACGTAATCGTTGTACTGCTGATGACGTATGGCCTTATGATGCGGCTCCATCGAATTGTTCATCCAGCTCTCATTATTGATGCTGTTGATGGAGAACGCTTTCAGTTTTCCTTCGTTGATGAAAGGAGCGATCGCGTCGATCAATTGGAATCGTTCATATTCAAGATAGTCCGCCGCAGCGGTGGGGAACATGAGGAGTGCGGGACCGTAATGTCCATAGACGGCGATCTCCATATTCTTGTTCAGACTCGGACTGTGCCACTGGTGGATCTCTCGATGCATTGTTCCCTCGGATAAAATGAAGAACAATATAAGAAGGAAAACGGGAACGGCAAAATGAAACGGAGGATTTGAAGTGCAGCGTTACAACTTGACCCCGTTCGGGGCAGTAAAAACGGCGTCGGTGACATTCCCGGTATTCTTCGTCTGCGCCGGTTCAAAGAGCAGCACTTCTGCTTCCTCTTCGGCGAGTGTGCGGTGTTCCATCAAGTGCGGGACGATCACGAATTCGCCGGGATGCAGATCGATCCGGCGGTCACGGAATTCGACGCTCATTGTTCCTTTGATGCAGAGAAAGAGTTCATCCTCACGGTCGTGATGATGCCACGGGAATTCTCCTTTGAACTTCACGAGCTTCACTTCCTGCCCGTTCAATTCACCGACAACCTTCGGACGCCAGTGCTCGGTTATGAGTTGAAGTTTTTCCGCGATATTGATCTTTTCGATGCTCATGGTTCCATGAAATTATGTTTTCCACATCTTGGTAAATTCAATCTGTGAATAGTGTAGGACATCCTGCCAGGATGTCCTACGGATTTATTGTTTTAAGATCTGCGTCCGGAACAAATCAGTGAGAGAATCTTTCGTGGGGTAGGTCATCAATCCGGTAAAAATGAAGAGAATGTACGAAGCAGTGTTCAGAAAATAGACCGGCTCGGTCTGTGTAATTCCTCCGGTCACCGCAACAATGCACACGACCAGTCCGAAGAATGCCGCTCCTTCCAGTACCGCCATCCGCACCAGCAGCGCACCGCGCATCATGCCGAGTACTGCGGAATACGGCTCCGGTGAATTGATGATCGTCTGTTCGCTGAACATTCTGCCGAAGATCAGCCGAGATGCGCCGAATGCAGATAATGCAAACACGGCATGGACGATGCTGAGCATGTTCACGGTCTCGAGGTCCGTTGTTTCGGATGGATGCGATTGGAAGTGCAGCATCAGAATAACGAGAAGGAACATCGTTGCGCCCGCCATCAACGCGCCGTGGATGATCTGGAATGTTCGTACCGTTTCCGGTGTGAGCCGGGATGAGAATTCGTGTTCGGAGAGTTGTTG
>JBMOHT010000410.1:0-1730 GCA_049317705.1 Bacteroidota bacterium
ATCGCCGTCGGATTCTCGCTTCAGCAGACCTGCGCACAGCCGTTTGCGATAGCACTCGGAGATCCGGAAACGGGCGCGCATCGCCTTAATCTTGCCGGAGGCATCAATTCGTTCGGAACTACTATCGGACCGCTGATCGTCAGTTATTTCCTGTTCGGAGGATTGACCAAGAATGTTCAGGTAGAGATCGGTTCGGTCAATCAGATGTATATGATGCTTGCGGGCTTATTCATTGCCGTTGCTCTCTTCTTTATCTTCTCCAATTTACCCAAGGTCACGCAGGATGAGCATATCGAAGCGGGAAAAGGTGCACTGAAATATCCCCAGCTTGTGTACGGAATGGCCGCCATTTTCGTCTATGTCGGCGTTGAAGTTACTATCCAGAGCAATATGGGTGCGCTGCTGAAGCTGCCGGAGTTCGGCGGTTTTCAGGAGTCCGAGATCGCCCACTTCATCTCATTATATTGGGGAAGTTTGATGATCGGACGCTGGACGGGTGCGATCACCGTGTTCAATCTTTCAAAGATGTGGAAGAACATCCTGACAGTCGTCGTTCCCTATGTTGCATTTGCGGTTGTGCTCGGCGCCAATATGCTGAACGGAACAGACGTGAGCGATCTCTTTCCATATGCATTTGTTATCGCGATCCAGGTTGTCGGATTCTTTATCGGACAGGAAAAACCGGCGAAGACACTGATGATCTTCTCACTCCTTGGCATGGCGGCAATGTCCATTGGAATGCTGACCACCGGCAAGATCGCCATCTTTGCGTTCATCAGCGGCGGACTCTTCTGTTCGGTGATGTGGCCCTGCATCTTCTCGCTGTCGGTGGCAGGACTCGGGAAATACACCAGTCAGGGTTCCACGTTCCTCATTATGATGATCCTCGGCGGCGCACTCATTCCTCCGTTCCAGGGGTGGCTCAGCGATGTGTTGAACAATATCCATTTATCGTATATCATCACCATCTTCCTGTTCGGCTACCTTGCATTCTTTGCCATGAAAGCAAAATCCGTGTTGAAGGCACAAGGGATCGATTACGAGAACGCCGCTCCTGCCGCACATTGATCACGACAGCAATGCTCTCTTTAAAACAGAAACGTCCCTCGCGAGGGACGTTTCTGTTTTACTGACCACAATACCAATCAAAACATAAAGGTAAACCGTAAAGCGTTTCTACGAGAACTTGGAATATTCTTCCAGCGCGATCTTTGTCACTTTCTCTTTCACTTCTTTGGACATCAGCACCTTGTCCCAATACTTCCCCTTGTCATTCTTGTCCTGATCGGACGGGACACCGATGAACAGACCGTTCTTTCCATCCGCGATCTTGAATCCTTTGATCGTGATCCCTTCGGATGTTTCAAGATCGAAGAACGCCTTCAAGCCGTTCGACCCCGAGAATTGTTTCATGTTTACAACGTTCATACTGCCTCCTGTATTGTTAAAGAAAAAACACCGCATGGATTATAGAGTTGCGATGTGGCAATAATAATTAATGGAGAGTGTGGTAGTCAACAAAGAAGCATTGACTTCGCAGGCAGGAGTGCACAGTATTAAATTATCGAATATCGCGGGAGGGAAATATGTTGTCCGGTGAGGCGGCGGGAACACTTGATGCAATTACCGCAGAGCCACAGAAGCGAAAAGTATATCCTCTGTGATCCCTGCGGCAACAAGCGGCATATCTATAGAATGGAATATTCTTTTCCTTCGATCGCGGCGCGGAC
>JBMOHT010000411.1:0-1715 GCA_049317705.1 Bacteroidota bacterium
GTTGTGCTGTATGATTATGCCATCAATCCCGTCTTCGCCGACACCATAAAACAGATGAACAAGTTCACGGTCGATTCTTCATCGACGGTGTTCGATTCCACATTCTGGTCCGCACACGATGTTCTTCCGCTGACACAGGAGCAGGACAGCGCGTATAAAGCGCTCGACAGTACGCAGACCCTCGAAAAGAAATTCGCACCGAAAGGAGCCGGACTGAAAGTGCTGGAGTTCATGGCGAGCAGTGCAGGTTTTGCAGAGGTCTGGTTCAACCGTGTAGAAGGTTTGCATCTGGGGCTTACCCACTCATTCAAGGATGTGCTGCCGGATGTAGAGCTGCGCGGGAATGTCGGATACGGATTCTCGGACAAGCAATGGAAATACGGAACCGGAGCGACGGTCACATTCGGAAAGAACCTGTCCTCTGCAGCGAATGCCGGATTTGCCGGTCTGCTGTTCAAGAAGAAAGAGTTCACATTCAGCGCGGATCTCTATGATAGACATAAATTCTTCCCCGAGCCGCTTGTTCCCGGATTGTTGTTGAACTCATTGTCGGCACTCTTTGAAAAAGAGGATATCCATGATTATTACCGTGCGGTCGGTGTCACGTCATCGCTGGAATATATCATGGATGCGCATACCACAGCATCACTCGCCCTTCTGAGCGAGCGACAATATTCCGTCTTCCAGCATACTGACTATTCAATAATGAATACAAAAAAGAAGTATGCACTTCAGCCCTCCATCGCTGACGGACGAATGACCAGTATCGGAGGAACATATAATTATGCTTCAACGGGATTCATCGCACTGACCAACGATGCGCTGATCACGTCGCTGAAAGCGGAATATTCCGCACCGTCATTGGGAAGCGATTTCGATTTTCTGCATTGGTCCGGCAAGATCCGCGGGAAGTATGCCACCATGGTCCGTGAGGAAAGCGCCTTTCCGCCTGCATTAGGATTCCAGATCGCGGGAGGATATACGTTCGGTCATCTTCCGCCGCAGCGGTACAATGAGCTGTATTCCCGATTTGAAACATTCGCCGGTTACGGTTCGCTGAAAGGATTGAAGCGGCGGCAATTCTACGGCGACCGATATGTTTCCTTCACTGTGGACCATAATTTCCGGAGAGTGTTGTTCGCGCCGCTGGGGATACAATGGCTGATGGAATCGAACCTCGATCTTATTCTGGAAGCGAATGCGGCCCGCAGCTGGCTTACCGGAAATGCCGTTCGCGTTCCGCTCTTTCCGGTCCGTGATTCGGGAGGATGGTATTACGAAGCGAGCGTGGGTGTGTCGAACATCCTGGATCTGTTCAGAGTGGACCTGACGAGAAGGATGAGTCCGCCGACCGACTGGGTCATTTCGTTGACCGTATCAGAACTGCTGACAGGATTCTTCGGGCAGTAACAAATCGTTGATCAAATCTTTGACAGGAATAGTTTCTCCTGCTGCCGGTCCCAATTCACCGCGAACTTTTTCAGCGGACTTCCGGCGGGACCTTCGATCACTTCTCCGTTCTCTTCCGCAAACCGCGAGCCGTGGAACGGGCAGACCAATACTCCATTCTTCGGCGTATTCACTTCGGCGCCCCAATGCGTGCATTGCGCCGCGAAAGCGCTGAATGTTCCCTCATCAATGCGGACGATGATGATCACTTCACCATCGTTCAGCGATGCGAATCTCTTCTTCACCGCTCCGCCCGCAGCGGCGAG
>JBMOHT010000412.1:0-1688 GCA_049317705.1 Bacteroidota bacterium
GGAATCTATGAATGGATGCCCGCCAAGATCATGCGGGCATGACAGTGTTTTTTTTGAAACCTGAACCTTGATACCCGAACTTTTTCTATGAGCTTAGCCTCCGTCAGCATACAGCGTCCCGTCCTTGCGATCGTCATGTCGCTGGTGATCATATTGTTCGGGATCATCAGTTTCCAGTTCCTCGGCGTGCGCGAATATCCCGCCATCGATCCGCCGATCATCTCCGTCCGCACCAGTTACATCGGCGCGAATGCCGATGTGATCGAATCGCAGATCACCGAACCGCTGGAGAAAGCGATCAACGGCATCTCCGGCGTGCGCAACATCTCTTCCAGCAGCAGTCAAGGCACAAGCAACATCACTGTGGAGTTCAATCTCGATGCGAATCTCGAAGCGGCGGCGAATGACGTGCGCGACAAAGTATCGGGAGCAACGCGCCAGCTTCCGCAGGATATCGATTCTCCGCCGGTAGTCTCCAAAAGCGATGCGAATTCCGATGCCATCATATCATTGACCGTGCAAAGCGAGACGAAGAATATCCTGGAATTGAGTGACTTTGCGGAGAATGTGATCGCGCAGAATCTTCAGACCATCCCCGGCGTCAGTTCCACGCAGATCTGGGGACAGAAACGGTACGCGATGCGCATCTGGATGGATCCGTCCAAATTCGCAGCGTACGGACTGACTCCGCTCGACGTGAAGACAGCGCTTGCCAAAGAGAATATCGAACTTCCCTCCGGCAAGATCGCGGGAAATCAGACCGAATTGATCGTGAACACCAAGGGGAAGATGAAGACGGTCGAGGATTTCAACAATCTCATCATCAAATCCGACGGGACGAAAGTGATCCGCCTGAGCGACATCGGCTACGCGAATCTTGGTCCTGAAAACGAAGAGACCGTGCTGAAGATCAATGGAATACCGATGGTCGGCGTTGCGATCATCCCGCAGCCGGGAAGCAATTACGTGGAGATCGCCGATGCGTTCTTCAAGCGGGTGGAGCAGATCAAAAAGGACCTTCCGGCGGATTACACACTCGACATTGCGATGGACAACACACTGTTCATCAAGCAGTCCATCGGCGAAGTGAAAGAGACCATCTTTATCGCGATCCTTCTCGTTATTCTGATCATCTATCTTTTCTTCCGCGACTGGCTCATCGCATTCCGTCCGCTCATCGACATTCCCGTTTCGCTCATCGGCGCGTTCTTCATTATGTACATCATGGGATATTCCATCAACGTGCTGACGCTGCTGGCGATCGTGCTTGCAACAGGGCTTGTGGTGGATGACGGTATTGTGGTCACAGAGAATATCTTCAAGAAAGTTGAACAGGGGCTCCCGCCGCTTCAGGCGGCATATGCCGGTTCCAAAGAGATCTTCTTTGCGGTCATCTCTACTTCCATCACACTCGCGGCAGTGTTCCTTCCCGTTATTTTCCTGCAGGGATTCGTCGGGCGGTTGTTCCGTGAATTCGGTGTGGTGATCGCCGGTGCCGTGCTCATCTCCGCATTTGTTTCGCTTTCGCTCACGCCGATGCTCAATGCGCGTCTCATCCGCAAAGAACAGAAACACGGAAGATTCTATGAACTCACCGAACCGTTCTTCGTGAAGATGAACGAGATGTATGAACGTCTGCTCGGCAGATTCATGCACCACCGATGGGCAGCAGCAGCCATCATTCTTGC
>JBMOHT010000413.1:0-1676 GCA_049317705.1 Bacteroidota bacterium
ATGTCAAATAAAATGTTGCGCCTGTTCCGATACCGCCGGATTCCGCCCAGATCTTTCCGCCGTGGACCTCGATGATCCGCCGGACAACAGCCAGACCGATACCCGAACCGACTGATGCGGTATCGAGTTTATTGAACAGCCCGAAAATAGTCTCAAGATAGCGACGATCGATCCCGCGGCCGTTGTCACGGATGCAGACAACACGTTCACCGTTGGCATGCACGCTTTGTCCGATCTCGATCTTCGGTTCCTTTTGATCGGCGACAAACTTGAGAGCATTCTCCACAAGATTCTGGAACACCTCCTGAATGCGTCCACGGTCCGCATTGACCGACGGAAGATCATGGACGATCACTGAAGCATTCCGTTCTTCGATGGGACCGGCAAGCAGCCCAAGCACATCGTTCACGGCATCGTTCAGCGAGAACTCCGTCGGCGGATTGGCAACACGGCCGATCCTGGAGAGCTGGAGCAGATCCTCAAGCAGACCGGTCATCTTATCCGCTGCTGAGGAGATCCGCATCAGGTCTGTTTCAAACCGATCGGTCCTTCCCTTCGCAATATCTTTCATCAATCCACCGGCATATCCTTTAATAGTGATGAGCGGACTCTTCAGATCGTGTGACACCGTATAGGTGAACCGCTCGAGCTCGGTATTCTTTTCACGAAGGTCCTTCTCCACAGACCGGAGACTGTTCATTGCTCCCTGTAATTGTTTCGCTGCCTGTTCCCGTTCGGTAACATCGATAGTGAATCCGCCGAGCACTTTCCTCTCGCCGATCATGAATGGGAATTTGACCGTGTGATAATCCCGGCCGTTCAAATGTTCGGCGAGCTGAAGACTCTTTCCTTCCGAAAAAGACTCCCAGTCATCCGAAATGATCTTTTCTGCAAATGCCTGAGGGAATAATTCCGACATCGTTTTCCCGATCATATCGCCGGCGGGAATACCGGTCATATGATGAAAATTCTCGCTGACACGCAGCACTCTGCTTTGCACAGGATTCACTTCTTTGATGAAGATATAAATCGGAGAATACTTCATCAGTGAGTTCAGCAATTCGTTGCTTTCCGCAAGGGCCTTCTGAGCTGCGATACGGTTTGTGATATCATATCCCTGCGCGATGGTCGCCGCCACAGCATCACGCGATTTTGTCATGACATTGGCGGAATTCCAAAGGATGGTCCTGATCTGGCCGCTCTTACATTGGATCGGGATCTCCACGGTCTCCCAGCGGTCCTCGGTGGTGGATGTATTCCGGATCTTAGTGAGAGATTCATTGGCGGAGTAATGAGGGAAAAGGATATCGATCTTCTGGCCGCGCACTTCCACCGATGAATATCCCGTGAGTTTCTCGAATGCATTATTGAACTGTGTGATCTTCAATGACGGATCCCAAACCACAATAGGAACATTGGCATACGTGAACAAGCTGGTCAGATACTCATTCGTTTCGACCAATCTGTCGTAGGTGGTATCCGCCATCTGCAGATTCTCCTCAGAGCGGATGAACAGTTCCGTCATCGGCCGTTTCGCGAAGACGAAGACAACAGGGATCGTCAGCAGCGCATGAAGGGAAATATCGATCAAGTCAGACATCCCCGACATCGGCAGCGCTACGATCGACAAGATGAACTTGGTCATATAATCGCTCACGATAATGGACGCAAGAAGG
>JBMOHT010000414.1:0-1673 GCA_049317705.1 Bacteroidota bacterium
CCTTCTTGCGTCCATTATCGTGAGCGATTATATGACCAAGTTCATCTTGTCGATCATAGCGCTGCCGATGTCGGGGATGTCTGACTTGATCGATATTATCCTTCATGCGCTGCTGACGATCCCTGTTGTCTATATTTTTGCAAAAGGTCCCATGATGGAATTATTCGTCCGTTCGGAAGAGAATCGGCAGATGGCGGATTCCACGCAGGAAAAATTGATCGAGACGAATGAATACCTGACCAACCTGTTCACCTACGCCAACGTTCCCATCGTGGTGTGGGATCAGTCATTGAAGATCACACAGTTTAACACTGCATTCGAGCAACTCACGGGATATACGTCGGTGGAGGTGTGCGGTCAGAAGATCGATATCCTCTTCCCGAATATTTCTGTTGCGGAGTCACTCGATAAGATCAGAAATACTTCGACCGGTGAACGATGGGAGACGGTGGAGATCCCTATCCAATGTAAGAGCGGTCAGGTCAAGACCCTTCTTTGGAACTCCGCTAATGTGATGGCGAAGACGCGCGACAAAGTGTCGGCGACCATCGCACAGGGATATGATATCACCAATCGCATTGCCGTGCAGAAAGCTCTTGCGGAAAGCAACGAATTACTGAACTCTCTGATGAAGTACTCTCCGATATATATCTTCATCAAGGAGGTCAATTCCGTGCAGAGCAGAGTGTTGCGGGTCAGTGAGAATTTCCGGGATATGTCCGGTATCTCCGCGGGCGAAATGATCGGTAAAACGATGTCCGAGTTATTTCCGATTGTATTCGCAGAAAAGATCGTTGCAGATGACTGGAAAGTTTTTTCCGAAAGCAAAGAGTTGATATTCGCAGAACACTTGAACGGACGGGACTATCACACTATCAAGTTCCCGTTTATGATCGCAGAGAAAAAACTGCTTGGCGGATTTACCATCGATGTTACTGAACGTGAACAGGCAGTAAAAAAATTACAAGGCGCATTGAACGATCTGAAATTAGCAGAGAATGATCTTCGCGAAAAGAATACTGAACTTGAACGCTTTACCTATACCGTGTCGCACGACCTGAAGAGTCCGCTCATCACTATCAAAGGATATGCCGGCGGACTGATGAAGGATATTGCTAACGGAAGGACCGATCGTTTTGAAACGGACCTGAAAAGGATCTCATCCGCTGCAGATAAAATGGCAGGACTGCTTGAAGACCTGCTTGCGCTCTCAAGAATTGGCCGCGTTGTCCACCCACCTGTGGAATTCAAATTGAATGATGCAGTGAACGATATGCTGGCATTGCTTGCGGGTCCCGTCAAAGAACGGAATGCATCGGTGATCGTTCATGATCTGCCGGCGGTGAATGCGGACCGCGGCCGTATTCAGGAGGTGCTCCAAAACCTCGTAGAAAATGCGCTCAAATTTGTGCCCGGCGAAAAGGATCCGGTGATCGAGATCGGTCATCAGATCCATCCAAACGGCGAACACGTGCTCTTCATCCGTGACAATGGCCGCGGCATCGACTCTCGGTATCTTGAGACCATCTTTGGGCTGTTCAACAAACTCGATACTGCTTCCAGCGGTTCGGGTATTGGTCTTGCTGTCGTTCGCCGCATCATTGAGATCCACGGAGGGAAGATCTGGGCGGAATCCGGCGGTATCGGAACAGGCGCAACATTTTATTTGACAT
>JBMOHT010000415.1:0-1671 GCA_049317705.1 Bacteroidota bacterium
AAACAATGTCCTCAGTAAAAATTACATTTCCGGACGGTGCTGTAAAGGAATTTCCTCAGGGAATTACCGGTTTGCAGATCACCGAAAGTATCAGCAACTCCCTCGCAAAGAAAGCATTGGCGATCTCTGTCAATGATGCAGTGTGGGATCTTAGTCGTCCTATTTCAATTGATGCATCCATTAAGATCCTTACATGGGATAACGAACAAGGGAAAACGACGTACTGGCACAGTTCTGCTCACTTGATGGCGGAAGCGATCGAAGCGGTATTTCCCGGAACAAAATTCGGTATCGGACCTCCGATCGATAATGGATATTACTACGACATTGATATGGGGGATCATTCCCTCACACAGGAAGATCTGAAAACGCTTGAAGAGAAGATGATGGAACTTTCCAAACGGGATGTTCCGTTCGTCCGTAAAGAAGTGAGTTGGGAAGAAGCGGTCGAGTATTTTACCAAGAAGGGTGATCCGTACAAGTTGGAACTGCTGAACGATTTCAAAGGTCAGCAGATCAGCATGTACTTTCAAGGAAATTTTACGGACCTTTGTTACGGTCCGCACGTTCCGTCGACAGGAAAGATCAAATTCGTCAAACTGCTGAGCATTGCCGGTGCATACTGGCGCGGCAGCGAGAAGAACAAGATGCTTCAGCGCATCTATGGTATCACCTTCCCGACGAAACAGGAATTGGATGATCATCTCTTCCGTTTGGAAGAAGCGAAACGACGCGACCACCGAAAACTCGGTGCTGAACTTGAACTGTTCATGATCTCTCAGAAGATCGGCGGCGGACTTCCTATTTGGCTTCCGAAAGGGACCATCGTCCGCGAGAATCTGGAAAAGTTCCTTCGTGAAGAACAGCGCAAACGCGGGTACCAGCAGGTGATCACTCCGCATATCGCAAATTTGGATCTCTACAAGACGTCAGGACATTATCCGTACTACAAGGAAAGTCAGTTCGCTCCCATCACTAATCCTGATGGTGAACAGTTCCTTCTGAAACCGATGAATTGTCCGCACCATCATCAGATCTATTCATCCAAGCCGAGATCATACCGTGATCTTCCGGTGCGGCTGGCGGAATTTGGAACAGTGTACCGATACGAACAGTCGGGTGAGTTGAACGGTTTAACGCGCGTTCGCGGCTTTACTCAGGATGATGCGCATATCTATTGCGCGCATGATCAGCTGAAGCAGGAGATCAAGAATGTTGTTGAATTGACGCAGCTTGTCTTTACAACGTTCGGCATGCAGGTCTCAACACGTTTATCGTACCGCGACGAGAAGAATACCGAAAAATACGGCGGCGACGCGAAATTCTGGGAACAGGCGCAGCGCGAGATCAAAGAAGTTGCGGATGAAATGGGTCTGAACTACTTCATCGGTATCGGTGAAGCATCGTTCTACGGTCCGAAGATCGACTTCATGGTGAAAGATGCTATCGGCAGAACATGGCAGCTCGGAACGGTCCAGGTGGATTATGTGATGCCTGAACGCTTTGAGTTGGAATATACCGGTGCTGACGGACTGAAACATCGTCCTGTTATCATTCACCGTGCTCCGTTCGGTTCTATGGAACGTTTCGTCGGCCTTCTCATTGAGCATTATGCCGGCGATTTCCCGTTATGGTTGGCACCCGTGCAGGCCGTTGTCCTTCCGATCACCG
>JBMOHT010000416.1:0-1668 GCA_049317705.1 Bacteroidota bacterium
GTCTGCTCGGCAGATTCATGCACCACCGATGGGCAGCAGCAGCCATCATTCTTGCGGCGGTGGGTGCGATCGCCGGCATCGGTGCGATCCTTCAGTCCGAACTCTCACCGCTGGATGATCGTTCCTTCATCCGCATCTCGGCAACGGCACCTGAAGGCGCATCCTTCGAATACACCGATGCGGTAATGGAAAAGATCTCCGCCCTTGTGAACGATTCCATCCCCGAGAAAAGGATCTTCCTTTCCGTTACCGCGCCGGGATTCAGCGGTTCGGGCGCAGTGAATACCGGATCGGGACGATTGATGCTGGTGGACGGAAGCCAGCGCAAACGGTCACAACAGGAGATCGCGGATTATCTTACCGCAAAGACACGCAGAATGACCGAAGCCCGGGTGTTCGTCCTTCAGGAACAGACAGTCTCCGCCGGCGGCGGCGGCTCTCGTGTCGGACTTCCCGTACAGTATGTCTTACAGAATCAGGATTTCAACAAGCTCCGCGAGTTCGTCCC
This sequence comes from Bacteroidota bacterium, assembly GCA_049317705.1. Lineage (GTDB taxonomy): Bacteria > Bacteroidota > Ignavibacteria > UBA10030 > UBA8401 > UBA8401. Next base: position 509 of record JBMOHT010000416.1, read on the forward strand.
GAAATTCCAGGAAGAGGTGAACAAGAGCAGCGTGTTCATTACGTCGGATGTGAATCTGAAATTCAACAAACCGTAGTTGGACCTCTCCATCGACCGCGATAGAGCGCGCAGTCTCGGCGTTTCGGTGATCGATATCGCACAGACACTGCAGCTCGCCTTCAGCGGACAGCGGTTCTCGTACTTCGAGATGAATGGATTCCAGTATCAGGTGATCGGTCAGGTGAACCGGACGGACCGCGATGAACCGCTCGATCTGACGTCGCTCTACGTGCGGAACAACGCAGGACAATTGATCCAATTGGACAATCTCGTTACACTGAAAGAACAGAGCGCTCCTCCGCAGCTGTATCACTTCAACAGATTCAAAGCGGCAACGGTCTCCGCGGGACTCGCTCCCGGCAAAACGATCGGTGACGGCATCGCGGAAATGAACAGGATCGCAAAACTTGTGCTGGATGAATCGTTCACCACCGCGCTGAGCGGTCCGTCGCGTGATTACTCGGAAAGTTCGTCCAACATCTTCTTCGCGTTCATCCTTGCATTGGTGCTGATCTATCTCGTGCTTGCGGCGCAGTTCGAAAGCTTCGTCGATCCGTTCACGATCATGCTCACCGTTCCGCTGGCACTCGCCGGCGCGCTGATCTCCCTCTGGATCTTCGGGAAGACGCTGAACATCTTCAGTGAGATCGGCATTATCATGCTTGTGGGACTCGTAACGAAGAATGGAATTTTGATCGTGGAATTCGCAAATCAGCAGAAAGAAAAAGGAATGAAGCTGATGGAAGCGGCGCAGATCTCAGCCGTTGCCCGGTTCCGTCCTATTCTCATGACGAGTCTTGCAACCATGCTCGGTGCGCTTCCCATCGCCCTGGCGCTTGGCAATGGCGCGAAGAGCCGTGTTTCCATGGGTATCGTCGTCATCGGCGGATTGTTCTTCTCCCTCATTCTGACTCTGTTCGTCATTCCCGCGATGTATACGTTCTTCTCGAAAGAGGCGAAGGTTGAGAAAACACCCACGAACGAATCCTCAATTGTTTCCGAGACGTGATCGTAAATCGGCAGCCACGGATTTAAATCCGTGGCTGCCGTGAACATCCTATCGATATTTAAAATGCAAAACGCGGACCGTGATCCGCGTTTTTTTATTTTACCATCGTGCG
>JBMOHT010000417.1:0-1668 GCA_049317705.1 Bacteroidota bacterium
GATCCACCGTGCCACCTCATCGATGGAGTTCACCGTTCCTTCAAAAAGATGGTCGTTCTTCCCGTTCGTGCTGATCCGTTGATCATCAACCATCGGCCGGTTACTCAGCCGCTCCGCCCAGAAGTCATTTATCCTCAATCGGATCGGATATTTATCACCGCTGATCCACGTATCCCATGAATATTTGAACTGCTCTTCGATGAAATTCTGTTCCGGACGACTGAATTTCTTTGTTGTGGAAGTAACGGAAGTGATCTTCGCGATATGAAATTGAAATATCGATCCGTCTAACTGCGCCAATAATCTCCAAAATCCGTCACGCTGGAACAGCATCAATGGATCGACCGTGTACGTCGCAGTCTCATCACCTTTATTGGGGATATAGGAGAATTGCACTTTAACCTTTTCACGAATGGCTCTTTGAAGCGTCACAATGAGGCCGACTGCGGACAAGCCCTTTTTCTTTACGATCTGTGTCAGCAAACGGTCCTTTCTGGAATCCGATCTGCAAATGATCATATACTGGTGCATATAATTGTCCAGAAGTTCCGACCGGACATCATACAGGATCGAGATCCCCTCTTTTCGGATCTGGTGTATTGCGATCCCTTCCTCGCGGAGCGCCTTCAGATCCTTTTTGATCATCTCTTCATCCTTGCCGAAGATCCCAGCAAGGTCTCCGACCGTCAATCGTGCCGGACTCAACGAGACCAGTCCGACGATCTCAATTCTGCGCTGCAGCTGTTCGATTGTCTTACTCATTCGGCTCCTCATTTTCAATTAGTGTATTTCAATTACACCCGAACGACAGATTCCTTTCGTATCTATATAGCATCAAACCAGGAGAATACTATATGAATATACACCGGCAGCTGATCGAACGAAGAGCAATTTTGGCTCGTGCAACCCAAACCCTCAAGGACGAATTCATCGGTCTTGATTCCGTGATCGATAACGTGATGGAATCAATAGGACCATGGTTCCTTTTTCCCAATTTACAAGATAGACCGGTGATAGTAAACCTCTGGGGAATGACCGGCGTCGGGAAATCATCCCTCGTGAAGAGATTAACACAATTGATCGGATTCAGCAACAGATATTATCGATTCGATATTGGTGAAAAGTCATATAGTGAGTGGGTGGTAAAGAAGAATCTCACGGAGATCTATGATCGGGAGAACGGCAAACCGGTCATCCTCGCCTTTGATGAATTTCAGCATGCGCGGACGAAAGATGACGAAGGGAAAGAGATCGACCAGGTCTCTTCACGCATAATTTGGGAGATATTGGACAATGGCAAATTCCAATCCTCTCAGGTGACGCGAGGGATATCGGATATCTATGAACTGCAGCAGAGACTATTCGGACTGCTTCAACGAGGCGTTGCCGTTAAGAACGGGGTCATCACACATGGTCAGGAATTATTCATCCGTGAATTCCAGAATGATTTTTCGTTCTTCACGGATATCCACCGTGTAAAGGCGAAAAAGGGTGAGCAGCTCTTCTTCGTGAACGATCAATTCCTCGATACGATCCTGTTCATTATGCGGGAGGAATTCGACACACAGCTGGATGTACGGATGCAGTTAAAGAAATTCAACGGGCTTCAGACGATCCAATTCCTGAAGAAAGTAATGGAACTGGCACTTGCTCCGAAAACGATCGACT
>JBMOHT010000418.1:0-1661 GCA_049317705.1 Bacteroidota bacterium
TGCAGGGCGAAGTCATATAAGGTAAGACGCCGCAGACGGTAATAGGTTGCCCAGTAATCCCACAATGTTTGGATACGTGTGCGGTAGGCGTTATCCTTTTCGGATTGGGCGAGGAAGAGATTGGTCACGTCGATCTTGCCGATCACGAAACGCTCGCGGGCAACATCGAAACGGCGCTGGGCGACCGTATCCGCTTTGGCGGAAAGGAGCACCTGCTGCTGCAGCTGACGGAACCGCTGCACCTGATATTTCACATCCTGCTGAAGATTGAATTGCTGCGATTTTACGCTGGTCTCAACGCGGGAAAGTTCCGCTTCGGCCGCTTCAATGGCGTGGCCTCCGGTCCCCCAGCCGATGAGCGGAACCTGGAGCTGCACGGAGAACTGCTGTTGGTCCAGAAGATCGGCATAGGCATCATCGATCTTGTTCGCTTTTTGGTTGAGTCCGATGTTCGCCGAGACGGACATGGAGATGGAATTGTTCGATTCCGCCTGACGGACGCTCCGCTCGGCATTCAATTTCTGCACACGGTAATTCACCATATCGCTCCGGTTCTGCTGCGCAAGATCCAGCGCGGCGGCCGGGTCGACGGCGAACATGTAGATGGATTCGTCCGGCACAACATGGATGGGTGATGATGATGTGGATCCGATCGAGTACCGGAAGTTCTGCAGTGCGCGGTCATATTCGATCACCGCATTCTCATACTGCGTGCGCGCATTCAGCGCGGCAAGTTCGCTCTGCAGCAGATCGTTCTCCGCGATCTTTCCAACATTGAAACGTCCTTTCGATACCTGAAAGAGCGTATCGTTCACCGTCAGATTCAGCTGCGCATTGCTCACGTTCATCAACGCAAGATAGTACGCGAAGAATTTGTTCGTGATGTCGATGGCGGATTCTTCCATCTGCTCCACGAATTCGCGGTGCGAGGACTGATAATTAAGATCTTCCAGTTCGTAATTCCATGCAAGTGTATTGATACTGAAGATCGGCTGGCGGAACGACAGCGAAAGCGGAGTGGAGCGGTAGAGATACGCTTTTGTTTCGAGATTGTCGAGTCTGTTCAGCGAAGAATAGATGGAGATCTCCGTTCCCGTCCACGGTATCTGCTGTGACAGTGCAAGAGAGAGTGATGATTGCGCTTGTCTCTGCAGCAGGAACGAACTGCTTCCGTCCGGCTGCGTGATGCTGTTGATGGTACGGATGAACTGCGGTGCATCGCCGGAGAGCGAGAGCTGCGGATAGAAACGTGATGTGAAGGATCGATACCGGTGCTGTTTTCCGCTGTATGCGGCGCGCGCCATTGCGGCGAGCGGTCCGTTCTCCTGTCCCATACGGATGCAGTCGTTCAGTGTGAGCGTAACGGTGTCCGTCTGTGCGCGGAGTAATGACGGATTAATTAGAACGATCAATACGAAGAATAATTTCATAATGAAACTCTTTACATGGGCCCTTCGACTCGTCCCGATAGAAGGCATCGGGACTTGCTCAGGGTGACTGTTTATTTTTCCATACTCTTAACACTGTCATTCCCGTCCCAAAGGGATCCCTTCGGGACACGTTTTTGGCGGGAATCCATTTAGTGGATGCCCGATAGGAGCATTCGGGCATGACAATTATTTTTTTGCGATACGTTTTGAAAGGACAGACGCCTCAGAATG
>JBMOHT010000419.1:0-1637 GCA_049317705.1 Bacteroidota bacterium
ACCAAAAAAACAATTCCCGCACACGGCGGGAACTGCTGAACGATTTAAATAAAGACCTCCCAGGTTTTTAAAACCTGGGAGGTCCAATATTACTCCGTGCAAATCCCGGTTCGCCTCCTGCTGACTTGGTCTATGCTCTTCTTGCTCTTCTTTGCGCCTCAGCGACCTGCCCCCTTAGGGATATGCGGTTAATGCCACTCAAACGCTGTTCCGGACAGGAGTCCGGAACTACATTTCTTATCCGTATTCGAATCTTTTCTTTGTGACTTTGTGTGAAATATTCTTAACCGTGTTCTATTTGATCAGGGTCATCCGTTTCGTCTCTGTGAATGCCGATGTATGGATGCGGTAGAAATACACACCGCTGGTGAATCCTGCAGCATTCCATTCTTTATGATACGAACCGGCGGGCATCTGTTCATTCAGGATAGATGCGACCTCTCTTCCGACAAGATCATAGATCTTGATCGAAACAAGCGATGGTTCTTTCACCCTGAAGGCAATGGTTGTCGATGGATTGAATGGATTCGGATAGTTCTGTTCCAGTTTCCAATCACCCGGGACTGCTTCATGATGATCGGACTGTGCGCTCATCACTTGTCCTGTAAAATATTTATTCGCAAGATTGAACGAGGCTGGACCGATCTTCATTCCGATAAATCTTCCGGGAATATCATCGATCGGCGGATGGATACCTCCCCAAATTCTGGAAAGACTGCACTGATCCGATGCATCGCGGTAGGTCGCCCATTGGAGAGTGACATCGACGCTTGGACCTTCCTCAAAAACAAGATATTCATTTTTCTTTGCATGGAATTCCCCCATACCGCCCGGAAAATATTCATCTCCCGTCAGCAGCGTCATGATCTCGGCAGCGGTCCGGGAATAAGTCGAGTGACCGGAAATGTAACCCGCGAACGGAGGCGTGACGAACGAAGGACGCTGATACGGCCACCAGTCACCGGCGAGGATCCAACCGACACCGGCGGTGTTGATCTTCGGATCTTTGATATAGTAATGTCCGCGCCATGTGTATAATTTTATTTTCCCGACATTCTTATTTCCTGCTCCGGCCAGTGAATCTCCTGCTTTTACCAACTCTACCAATCCCGGCACCAACGGAATTCCCGCTTTCGAATAATTCGGGAGAGTCGAATCAGAACACTGACCTTTCCCTGCCATGTATCGGATCGCGGAAATGGGACGGACATAATCATACCATCCTTTGATCCCCCATGCGGTTATCGCGGCATCGTGCATCGCTCCGCCGAGGATGAAATATGTCTTCACATCCCACTCAAGATCTTCGATCACCGGTCCGGTCCCGCCGAACCGTTTTACGAATGCCGGATGATCACCGACATAATTCAGTATCGTGAACCAATGTCCCGGCGGTGTTTCGGAGGTCGGACCATCAGCCCAAAATTCTGCGAGCACTCTTGTGAAATCCCCCCGCGGAACGATCTGCGTCTGGTACGGAAGTCCAGTCTTCGGATTGACCGTTCTCCCTTTTCCGATATCTCCTCCCCCTTTCATATTGTAGAACGCTTTCATCTCAGCTGCGGTCTTCGGAAGCTGAGAGACATTTCCGATGGATGCAGGAGAGATATCCACTTTCACGCTGTCGGAAGGATCGA
>JBMOHT010000420.1:0-1633 GCA_049317705.1 Bacteroidota bacterium
ACGCAGTATCTCTACCGGGTCGGCGGAGATTCGGTCTGGAGCGAATGGGATTATTTTACGACTGCGGCGGCAGGGACACACGATTTTTCGTTCCTCTATTTCGCAGATGCACAGCATGGGTTGCGAACGTTCTATCCCAGAGTGATCAGGGAAGCTTATAAGCGGAACGGAGGAGCGTCATTTGCATTGTTCTCAGGCGATCTGATCGACCGTCCGCAATACGATTCGTTGTGGTATGAATTCTTCGATGCAGGAGATATTGTCCACCGCACGCTTCCTTCGGTGATGGTCCCGGGCAATCACGAATACGGCAAAAAGAACAGCGGCGGATCGAAGGATGAGAGGGGTTCATTGACCGGTGCGTGGCGGGTCCATTTTAGATTACCAAAGAACGGTGTTCCAGGATTGGAAGAGACGTCATATTCATTCGTGTATCAGGGAGTGCTCTTTGTGATGCTGAACGGGAACGACCAATTATCGGAGCAGGCGGCATGGCTGGAAAAACTTCTCTCAAAGAACAGGTTGGCATGGACGATCGTAACGGTGCATCAGCCGCTCTATTCCATGAGCAAAGAGCGGGACCAGCGGAAGACGCGGAATGCATTCCTGCCGGTGTTCGATAAGTATTCCGTCGATCTGGTGCTGCAGGGACACGACCACGTCTACGCGCGGAGCAAAAGACTCAAGAACGGGATTGTTTCAGCGGAAGGGACAGTCTATGTCACTTCCGATGCAGGTTCTGATGCGTATCGTTTGAATCTGCTGTATGCGGACTTGATGGAAAAATACGGAACGAACGTGCAGTTATATCAAGTGATTGCTTTGCACCAGCGAACGCTCACGTTCACCGCATTTATGGCGAATGGAAAAGTGTATGATTCATTTACGCTCATGAAAGAACGAAAATAATTTCACAATATCTAATTTTAAGGTAATCATTCATGAGATATTTACGGGCCTTTCTTCTATTCATTGTTCTCGGCATTTCGCAACTCTTCGGACAACTGTATACAACGCCTATCACTCCTGAGCGCATCATCCTGAACTTGACAGCGACACCGTACAACAGCATCGGTGTTGCATGGAGGACCATTGGAGATGCGGCTGTTCCGCAGGTGCAGGTCGCCGTGTCTGAAGAATGGATCCAGTTCGCCGGTAAAGCGCGGACGATTCCCGCAACATCCGAACGGATCGTGTATGAGAAAAAATCATCAGCGAGGTATTATAATGCGATCATTGACAGTCTGAAGCCTAACACTCTGTACTGCTACCGTGTCGGCGGCGATTCCGTCTGGAGCGAGTGGAATCAATTCACTACGGCGGATGACAAGAACTCACCATTCTCCTTTATCTTCTTCGGCGATCCGCAGGATGAATTGAAGGATCAATGTTCGCGTGTGTTCCGTCAGGCATTCAAGACCGCCGGAGAGGCAAAGTTCTGGCTCTTTTCCGGCGACATCACTTCCGAACCAGAAGATAAACAGATTGATGGTTTCTATTATGCCGGCGGATTCATTTTCCGAACTACTCCGAGCATCCTTGCGCCCGGGAACCATGACAATGCGTTCTTAATGGAGAACGGGGAAATCGTCCGGAATAAAAAAGGGAAGAAGCAGAGGACGAATCTCCTTCC
>JBMOHT010000421.1:0-1612 GCA_049317705.1 Bacteroidota bacterium
GATTCTCCTCAACGCATTCCTGGTCCTCGGCAGCGGTCGTGGCAACGGCTAAATCATTCGGTGTGAAGGTCCATTTTTCGGTGACCCTCTTCGGCGGTCATTCTGCGCTCTTCAACAGCACAACCAAGAAGAACAATCTCATCAACAACATCATGACGCAGATCGATCTGCGCAATGCGGACGGATGCAACGTGGACTTTGAAGCGGTCGGTTCCTCGCAGGCAACGGCGTTCCGTACCTTCCTGAAACAGCTCGGTGATACATTGAAAGCGCACAATAAGGAATTCGTGGTGGAACTGTATGCAGTTGATTGGAACACGATCTTTCCCGCAGCATTCTTCTCCACGCTCGACTCCGTGGTGGATTACTATTTCATCATGCTCTATGATTACTGGTATTCCGGCAGTACAACGGCTGGACCGAGCGCACCGCTGATGGCCACCAACAGCACATCGTATTATCACGTCCTGCGGAGCATCAAGGCCTACACAACGGTCGGCTGTCCCGCCGATAAGATCATCGCCGGATTCCCCAGTTACGGCAACGACTGGCCGACCTCGGGAAGTGCACGTCAGGCTGCGACCACGGCAAGCAGTACATCGCGGACCTACACGGTGGTCAAAAACAATTACATCGATACTATCGCCGCCTCCAATCAATTCTTCGATGCAACATTCAGCACCCCGTGGTACCGGTATGTCAGCGGCGGTACATGGCGTCAGGTATGGTATGATGATTCACTCAGCTGGGCACGAAAATTCGATTCCATCAAAGTGAAGAATGTGGCGGGAACAGGGATGTGGGCGCTAGGATATGACGGTGCGGAGCCGGAGATGTGGGGAGCGCTGAAGACGGCATTCGCTTCCTCTCCGAATGCAGCTCACACATCGTTCGATGATTTTGAAACAAGCGTCGGTCACTTCGACAAGTATCCGAGATACAGCGGAACGACGGTAGGAATAAAATCCGCCTCGACACAAGCACTCTTCAACGATTTCGCAAACAATGGTGCGCAATCCATGGAAGTGGTGATGAAGGACAGCACAGAAATATCAACGAATTGGACCGTGCGCATCCTTTCCGGTGGCGGAACTCCTGCAAACAATATCTCTTTCAGCACGTCGGGCTATATCGGATTTTGGCTGAAGACCTCTTCCTCAAAATCCGGTCTGCAGACGGCGATCGCCGTTGATGACGGTGCGGGCGGATCGCTGATCTCTTCAAAACAGACGATCACAGCGGACAATGCATGGCATCTGTACGAATGGAATCTTTCCTCCACAACATGGACGCTGCTGGTCGGCAGTGACACACAATTGAACGGACCGACGGCTACGATCGATGCTGTAATGCTGTATGCAGCGAATGATGCGTCCGATTGGACCGTCTATATTGATGACGTGAGCAGGAATTCATCTTCACCGCTTCCGGTGGAGCTGGTGAATTTTACAGGAATGGTCGGCGGCAAATCCGTTCACCTGAACTGGAGAACCGCCACAGAAACAGACAATTATGGGTTTCAAGTTGAACGGAGAGAGGTTTCAGATCTCTCGGTATCCATGAATCCTGAAACTTCAAACCAGGAGTGGGAGTATATCGGTTTCGTTCCGGG
>JBMOHT010000422.1:0-1610 GCA_049317705.1 Bacteroidota bacterium
CTTCTGCGGGTGCCGGGATTCAGAATGGTTCTTCCTGGGCGAACGCGTATCCGGGCACGTCATTACAAAGTGTGATCGATCTCTCATCCTCCGGCGATGAAGTGTGGGTCGCCGCGGGAACATATCGCACCACGACCGGTACCGATCGAAGCATCTCGTTCAGCATGAACGATGGAGTTCTCATCTATGGAAGTTTCGTCGGGACGGAGTCGGCACTCTCGCAGCGGTCGCTGACGGGCGGGCTGACCAGCATACTCAGCGGTGAGATCGGAGCAGCAGGAATTTCGGATAACAGTTATCGTGTGATCGTTAATGGGAACCTGACAACGGCATCGGTCCTGGATGGATTTGTGATCAGGGACGGGAACGATGACAGGACTCCGACCGCATCGGAAGGACTCGGCGGCGGGATATACAACGCAGGTTCCACATCCGGTAATTCGAGTCCGACCATCAGGAACTGCGTTATCGTCAATAACCGTGCAACATTCGGTGCCGGAATTTTTAATAACGGATTCAACGGAAAGACTTCCAGTCCTGTGATATCGAATTGTATCATCACAGGAAATACAGCAACAAGCGCCGGAGGAGGCATCGATAATTTTGGTGTCACAGGAAATGCGAGTCCGGTAATAACGAATTGTCTCATCTATAATAACACCGCACCGAAAGCGGGAGGGATGTATTGCTGGGGAGGCGATTACGGGAATGCGAATCCGACGGTACTGAATTCCGCATTCGTGAATAATTCCGCTGCAAGTGATGTCGCCGGCGGCATCATTGCAGACAATCTGAATCAGTATGACGGCAATTCGGGCTCGAGCCAGGTCGTTCTCCGGAATTCTATTCTGTGGGGAAATACGGCATCGTCAGGCGGACCTCAATTTGCGACGGCAGGGACAGGAACGGTTTCCGCCACATATTCGATCATCGATATGAGTGGTCAATCCTCACCGCATCTTCTTTCAGGAAGTGTGACAGGAAATCAATCATCGGATCCATTGTTCGTGAATATCGCATCAGGTATCGGTACGGATGGCCTATGGATGACAAGCGACGACGGAGTACGACTGCAGGCGTTATCACCGGCCGTGAATGCGGGGGAGAATGCCGGCGTACCGACAGCAGACATTATTGGAAACACTCGCATCGCGAACGGTACCGTTGACATCGGTCCGTATGAATTCGGTTCATCGCCGCTTCCGGTTGAATTGATCTCCTTCACTGCGTCGGTCCGAGGATCGGATGTTGTTCTGCGCTGGAATACGGCGACGGAGACGATGAACCATGGTTTCGATATCGAACGCAGGACCGGCGTCGCGGGACCTTGGCAGAATGCAGGATTTATTCCCGGGAACGGTACAACGAATTCTGAAAGAGAATATTCATTCACAGAACACAAAGTTACTCCAGCTCATTATCACTCTCGGCTTAAGCAGATCGATCACGACGGCAGATTCTCCTATGTTGCCGAGACGGAAGCAACGGTCGGTTCTGTTCCGACACTCTTCCGATTGGAACAGAATTATCCCAATCCGTTCAATCCCTCCACACTCATTGAATTCACGGTGCCGTCAACAGGCAGAGTCATGCTGAAGATCGTGAACATT
>JBMOHT010000423.1:0-1596 GCA_049317705.1 Bacteroidota bacterium
GGACAGCCGATCTGGCACGGAACGAGGTTCTTCCAGAACTCTATGTCCGGAATTTTCAATGTGTACTTATCAGCCATACGCTCTCTTGATTAGTGATACCGATCGTTCAATGCGCAGTAATGATATCGTTTTCCATTTTCACCGCTTTGGGGAACAGGACATTGTTTTCCAAATGCACATGCCGGTGCAGGTCCATTTCAAAATCCCGCAATTCCTGAAATGTAACACGGTATGTAGTGCAGCCGTCCTCCGGCACGGAATAGTTATTGCTCAATTCACGGATGGCATACATCTCATCACCCGCATGTTCATGTTCCTGCTCCATCATTCGTATCGGATTCTGCACTGACCCAAAATGCGGGACCGGAGCAGGCTGGTTGGTCGTTTGTGCTTTGTGGAGCGCAGTGATAAACGGGAAGAGCATTTGTTCCTCTTTTATCATGTGCTGCTGCATCTCGACGGCAACATTCTCAAAATGGAGGGCGATCTTATTCAATTCAGGATGGTTCGATCCGTGCACGGCTGCAATCTTCTGCGTGTGCGCATACAGCACGGGGATCATTTTTCGGACGTATGCATGATGATTTTGAATGATATAGTTTACGAGAAAGTCCGGTTCCCATTCCGTATACCGCATACCGCTTGCATCTTGTTCACTCTCCAGGACGGATAATTCGGCGAATACAACTTGAGGATCGATCTTTTTTTCTTCGCACGCTTTGTGTACGGTCTTCCCGCCGCGGCAGCAAAAATCTAAAGAATATTTTTCAAAGACTGCGGCAGCGTGAAAATTCTGCACAACAATATCCTTGATGCTGAGAGTGTGAATAGCGTTGTCGGTCACGACTGCCTCCGGTTTGATGGTGAAACTGACGGTGGCAATATAGACTGAAGATGGTATGAAGGACTTATGACTTATATCATAAGAAAGAAATATACTGCCGTAGGGAAGTTCAGCAGAGCAGTGACAAAGGGTGGGAAATCAACAATGTGTCAATATACAACGGAGATTGTCATCGGGGAATCTTTTTCCAAAGGATCTTACCGTCATCATCAATCTCCAGTTGATGTTTCTGTTCCAGCGATTTAATGGAACGTATGACGGTCTCCACGCGCAGACCGGTCATATCCGCCAGCTGCTGACGGGTCAAAACGATCTTCACCGGCCCGTCCGTGTGGATAGAAGCGTGTTCAGCAAGATACTTCAGGAGGGTGAGCAGGCGGTGCTGAGCTTCTTCAATGGCGAGTTCGGAGAGCATGGTGGACTTGTAGACAAGTCGGCTACAGAGAGAGTTCATCACTTCAAGATGGATCTCAAAATTATTCTTCAGCAGACGAAGAAAATCGTCGTAAGGGATCTTCCAGATATCGCTACGTTCCGTTGCGATCGCCGATGCGGGATACGGTGCCTTTGAAAAGAACGGCGGCTCGCCGAAACTTTGTCCGTCCGTAAAATATCCCTGCACAAATTCCCGTCCGTCATCGCTGTAGTTGGACATTTTGATCTTTCCGGATTTCACGATATAGAATGTCGACGCGATCTCCCCCTGCTGGAACAGCATATCCCCTTTATTCAGTGCGGCGATCGTTGCATGA
>JBMOHT010000424.1:0-1587 GCA_049317705.1 Bacteroidota bacterium
TGATATTCGGGTAGAGAAAGATTTGTCCGTGGATTGGTTGTAACGTACAACGTGCGTGCGCCTAATTCTTTTGCGCGTCGCACCGCTCCGATCACATATGGTGTTCTCATGCTTGCGGCGATGCCGCAGACAACATCGTTCGGTCCGACATGCTTTGCATCAATATCTGCTGCACCCGCTTCCGGTTTATCCTCCGCACCTTCCACCGCGCGGAACATTGCTCCTTCGCCTCCGGCGATCATTCCCTGCACCATGTCGAACGGAACGCCGAACGTCGGGGGACACTCGCTCGCATCAACAACGCCCACTCTCCCGCTCGTTCCGGCGCCGACATAGATCAATCGTCCGCCAATGAGGAACGCTTGAACAACAAGTTCCACCGCCTGCGCGATGTAGGGGATCTGAGACTCCACGGCGAGCGCGACCTTTTTATCTTCGCTGTTGATAATAGTGAGGATCTCTACTGTGGAACGCGCGTCGATGTCCATAGAGTTCGGATTGCGCTGTTCGGTGGATAATTTTTGAAGCTGAGAGAATAATTCCTGTGTGGACACGATAACTCCGTTATTGTTGTGTGACGATGGTCAGTTTCTTATCGAGATTCTCAAATTCTTCGCTTCCCGGATATGAGAGCGGAACACTTTGTAATAGTATCGAAGGAAATGCTTTCTTTGCATCTTTTTCTTCTTCGTCGATCTCCATTCCCTTAAATGTAACTAACGATGGCACAGAAAGAGAGATCTTATCTGACGAAATATTTGTCCCTTTGAATGTTTTTAAGAACGGACCGCCCCATTCGATGAGATTGCTGAGACTGCTGACGGACCGTGCAACAACGGCATCGAACGATTTGGACAGCTTCGGATTCTTCTGAATCTCCTCCGCTCTTCCCCAAACGGTCTTGGCATTCTTCAGTTCGAGAGAGTCGATCATCGATTGCACGGCGTTGATCTTCTTTTGCGTAGAATCAAGAAGCAGGAATGAACACTCCGGCAGCATGATGCTTAAAGGAATTCCGGGAAAACCTCCGCCCGTTCCCAGATCTAAGACCTTCATGCCTCCGCGAAAATGAATTTTGAACAACATCGAAAGCGAAAGTGCAATGTGTCCCCTCCAGATGTTCTCTTCATTCTTTCGCGAAACAAGATTGATCTTTTTATTCCAATCCAATAACAGCAGTTTGAACTGTGTTAGTTGGCGGATTTGTATATCCGTTATAACAATACCGTTCTTCTTGCAGAGCGTATAGAGCCAGAGTTCTTCGTCGTTCATAGTTTCACGTGAAACATTGTGTAGGTCGGGACGTCATCCCGGCCTACGTAGTAGATGATTCGTGTTGTTTCAAAAAAATGCTGAGTACGGAGACATCGGAGTTCGTCACCCCGGCGATACGCGACGCTTGTCCGATGGAGCGAGGACGAATGCGCTGAAGTTTTTCTTTTCCTTCCGCGCTCAGCGAAGAAATAATTTTGTAATCGAAATGTTCCGGGATGAGATACTCTTCAAGTTTCGCGAAGCGATGGATCTGTTCCGTCTGCCGCTTGATGTATCCTTCGTACTTTGCATCGATCTCGACCTGCTGCTGAA
>JBMOHT010000425.1:0-1562 GCA_049317705.1 Bacteroidota bacterium
TGGTGAAGAAGAGAAAATATTTTCCGTCCGGTGATATTTGTCCGCCGGATTCATACGGCGCCGAATTCAACAGCATCGTTGAACCGTTCTTTTTTTGAAGATCGATCATCGGAATGTCGCCGTCGGACGGTCCCCCTTCCGTGTTAAGGATGAGGAACTTACCATCCCGCGAAACAGAGACCGGATATGTCGGAACTGTCATCCTTTGAAGCAATTTCCCCTCCGAGCCTCCGTCCGCCGATATTTCCCATATTCCTTCCTCACTGGCAACAGCATTGGCATAATAGATCGTCTTGCTGTCCGCACTCCAGGCTGGAGCGAACATTTTCTTTCCGAATGTCAGCCTGCTGAAAGAACTTTTTTTGATGTCGTAGATCCAAATATCGTTATCACTTCCCCGCACCACTCCAAATGTCACTGCCATTTTTGATCCATCCGGCGATACGCGCGGAGCATTATACGGCTGCAATTGAGAAGTGACAGGTGTGATCTTCCCTTCCAGATCAGCCCACACCAATTCAAGATCTTTGTTCAATGCACCGGGAAGATAGACGAGATGTCCTTTGTTTGAGACGTCATAATCGACCACTCCGCTGCCGGGATCGCTGCTCACTTCACTGATCACTGTGGTCAATGGTTTTTTCAGCCGGAAATCGCTCAGATTGAACGGCGCAGCAAGAAGAGTGCTGTTACGGCCGACGATCAAATATCCGGGTTCAACATATTTTGCCATTTCTCCGCGGACATCCAGAACATGACGCTCACCGGACTCGATCGATTGTATAATGATCGGTGCATCAGAATACGAATTCGGATTATTCACATCGCCGAGCGTATAGAGAACATATTGACATCCGGGAAGCACTTGCACCCAACGATGAGACCGTTCATGCCGAATGGTATCGAGTGTTGAGATCACTTTCAGATCTCCCCCTTTGGAATTGACCGACATGATGCCCGAAGCAAATGAAGGTGAGAAATAGATCCGGTCATCAGAACCCCACGATGCCCCCCGGAATCCGACAGCATCGGTCACGATCTCGACCGCCCCCCCCTGAACAGGGATTTTCTTGATCTTCCCGTCAGCGGCAAACCCGATCCATTGTCCGTCCGGCGAGAAGAACGGCGCCGTGCCGTTCTCTGTTCCTTTCAACGGTATCCCAAGATAATTCGTCAATGACCGAACGTAGATCTTCGTTATTCCCGATTCGAACATTGTATACGCGAGCATTGATCCGTCCGGCGAGAGCGCGATGCTTGGAATATCGGAACGCGCAATTTGCTGGTCGGATGTATTGATCACCGAAATATTGAACCGATGAGTGTCTGTTGAATGTCCGCCGCTCATCGATAAAAATATCACAAGAACTATGGATACCGCAACAACTATGGACGTGACCATCCACGGAAGGTTCTTAGTGCTGAACATAGCCTTCACAGGTGATACGGCACCGGTTTGCTGCGAAACATTGGGCGTTGAACCGGTCGTAAAGGTCCGGCTCATTCTTGTTCTGCTCGATGTCCGTTTGAATCTGTTCAGATCGATCGCGACCTGTTTAATG
>JBMOHT010000426.1:0-1550 GCA_049317705.1 Bacteroidota bacterium
TATTTTCCTGAGCCGATGCCGAGGAATGCATAGACGAGCAGCGAAAGGAATCCTATTTGCTGCGACGTGAAGAGTTTAATGAGATAATAGATAATGAACGGCAGCACCGCCATCAGCCCGAGACCGATCAGCTGAAGTTTTGCTATCAGGAGTCCGACTATAAGGAAGAATCCGACAAGAACGGCGCGCATTTCTCGGTTCGAGATCTTATCAGCACCGACGGCGGAAATAGCGGACGAGTTGAGCATCAGCGATTCCCTCTGATTGAAATGGCTAGCATACGGAATGAATCAACGAATACCGTTTTGTTGACGGGATTCCATCCTGTCAGTGAACGGATCATGACAATATTGACGACAGATCCGACTCCGAATGTGATGAGCGATGCTGCTGCGACGCTCTCAACAGTGCCGAAGAAATAGAGAGCCGCCGCATCCGAAACAACATTCACAATAAGCATCATCCATACTTTCACTGTGTTGTATTGCGGTTTGTTGAGACTGTCGATGAAGATGCCGCTGAACCGGTCGAACGGGATGAGCATGCAGTATGCAAGGAAGAAATAAAGAACGGTCGTTGCGTGCCGGTACTGTTCGCCGCCGAAGAAGACCGTCACCTGTTCTGCGAAGATGCCGCAGAGTATTAGGAACGGAAGGACGAACAGCGAAAGCCGGAATGTATTCTTCACGAACGAACGTTTCATTCCTTCGATGTCGCCGTTGTGATGCAGTTTCGAGAATTCGGGATACGCGGCCGCGCCGAAACTCCTCAGCGGAAGTTCGACCACTTCGAGCAGTTTCGCCGGTACACCGTACAATGCTACAGCGGCGGGACCGAGCACGCTACCCAAAAAGAATGAATCGGAACTCCGCAGAAGATTTGCACCGACCTGAGTGAGCGAATTGAATTTTCCGAACCGGAATAACTCTTTTACCATTTCTTTTGTGACATATCTGAGCGACGACAGAGGGGTCCATGACGCGATGAGCGCCCAAACTGATGCCGCGGCATTGAGAAGGACAAACATCAGTACCAGCTGATCGATGGAGAATGAATGCGAAAGGAAATTATATCCGGTCATGCAGAGAAATCCTCCACGGACGATCAACCGCGTGACGATGGACCGTGTGAATTTCAATTCCGCCTGTGCGATCCATTCAGACACATTATGCGGTACGGACGCGATCGCGAACCACGGATACCAGAGGAAGAAGAGTCTCCAGGAAGAATCGTTTGAGGTCAATACCGACCCTACCGTCGATGCTGACAACAGGACGAGCGCTATCGCTGCACTAAAGAGTGTAAAGAGCGCCAATCCGCTGCCGGTGACGATGCGTTGTGTTTTCGTCTCTTTCCCTGCATATAAATAGATGAATCCTTTGTTCACCAGACCGATGCGGAGCATATCAACGAGTGTCGCGCCGGAGAGGAAGATGAACCATTGCCCCAATTCATTCGGGGAGAAAGAACGCGTCAGGAAGAAAAAGCTCATCAGTCCGAATGCGGAGCTGAGCAGATTGGAGAAGGTCGAGACTCCCTCCGGTGTGCGG
>JBMOHT010000427.1:0-1534 GCA_049317705.1 Bacteroidota bacterium
AAACAATTTGAATCCTGTTGTCGGGAACGATAATGAGAATTCAAGACACAATTCGATGGACCACAATTATATCAAAGATATCCCATATGTGGCGAATGCGAACGGGAGAGAGATCCTGAGGATCTGGGGGTACGGACATAGCGATGAAATGGGTGATGACGGTGCATTCTTTACCGTGGAGTATAACCTCTTTGAACGCGCACACGGCGAGGGAACGGAGATCATTTCACTGAAATCAAACTATAATATCGTCCGCTATAATACTGTCAGAGCCACTCGCGGCGGAATGACCAATCGGAGAGGACACGATAATACGTTTGATGGAAATTTCATTCTTGGAGAGAATCAGGAAGGTTCAACGGGGATCAGAGTTGCAGGTCAATTCCTGAGAGTGATCAACAACTATATCAGTGACGTTACCGAGGATGGGCTGAGACTCATTGCAGGAGAATATGTGGAATCTGCTTTGACGGATCATTATAAACCGTTCAAGGAAAAGGGAGCATCCGGCAGAGTTCCGAAATACAGTCAAGTAAAGAACAGTCTTTTTGCACACAACACTGTTGTGAATACAGGCGGCTACGGAATCGACATCGGATTCAGCTATAAGAACCAATGGCCTGAGACTCAGATGGTCCTTTTGCCTGAACAGAATACCATCATGAACAATCTGATCTATCAGACAAAAAAGAATGCGGTCAATATCACCACTCCGGATGGATCCCTTTCTTTTGATTTCCTAAAATTTGCGCCGAACAATTTCAGTGGGAATATCATCTTTGGAGAAAAGAATTATTCATCTGCTCTTCCTGCCGGTATTCAATGGACCGACCCATTGCTTGCAAAGGATAATGATGGAATATACCGTTTGAAAAACGAGAGTCCCGCGGTGATTAGCGGGACCAAATCCGATGTGAAGACCGATCTGAATGGACAAGTCCGCGACAGCCGGCCGGATGTCGGAGCCGAAGAGTTCTCTGTAAATAAAGAACATCGTCGTCCATTGAATGCAGACGATGTCGGTCCTGACTGGATCAAGTTAAGAAGGAAGACCGGAGAACAATTTTAGAATATCTACACCAATGTCTTTGAATATCATAAAAGGAATATGAAATGAATCAATCTCGTCGTGAATTCTTATCCAGCAGTGCGGTGATCGGTATCGGGGGAATGATCAGTTTCTCTCCGCTGCAGGAACTATTCGGAATGAATGCATCAGAATTCAAATCCATTGCGGCACGGAGAAAGAATATCCTTTTCATCGCCGTCGACGATCTCCGTCCGGAATTAGGATGCTACGGTCATCCGATGGTCAAGTCCCCGAACATCGATGCCCTTGCAAAGGTCGGTGTCCTGTTCGAACGGACGTATTGCCAGCAGGCGGTCTGCGGACCGACGAGAGCGAGTCTTCTTACCGGAAAACGTCCCGATACCACGAAGGTCTACGATCTGAAGACGCACGTGCGGAAAGCGAATCCTGATATCGTCACGTTGCAGCAGCATTTCAAGAATAACGGGTACTTCTCCGAAGGAC
>JBMOHT010000428.1:0-1520 GCA_049317705.1 Bacteroidota bacterium
AAGGACGGTCATACTCACCCGTCAGTTCAGACTCCCCACATTCGTGAACGGGAATTCAACGGGAATGCTGATTGAATCATGCGCTGGATTATTGGATAAGGACAATGCTGAAGAATGCATCAAACGGGAAACGGAAGAAGAGACGGGATTCAAGATCTCTCACGTTCAAAAGATCTTCGAAGCATACATGTCCCCCGGTTCCGTCACGGAGATCCTCTACTTTTTCATCGCTGAATATGATGACTCCATGAAGGTCGGCAGCGGCGGCGGACTCGAACATGAAGAGGAAAATATCGAAGTAATGGAAGTGACCTTCAATGCTGCGCTCGAAATGATGAAGTCGGGTGAGATCCGGGATGGAAAGACCATTATGCTTCTTCAATACATTCAAATACACGGGATACTATGAACACTGAACAAATGATGATCCTTGTTGCCGGACCGTACCGGTCGGGAACGAATGACGATCCGAAACTGATCGCGGCGAACGTGAACGCAATGACGGAGAGCTCTCTCGCGGTATTTCGATTGGGTCATATGCCTGTGATGGGGGAATGGTTCGCGCTTCCGCTCATCGAAGCGGCAGGATCGAAACAGATCGGCGACGAAGTATTCAACGAGATCTTCCATCCGATCGCTGTACAGCTTATCGATCATTGCGATGCGGTTTTGAGGATCGGCGGTCCGTCACAAGGCGCAGATGAGATGGTGGCAACAGGGAAACGAAAAGGAAAAAGGATCTTTACGGATCTGTCAGAGATTCCTATCGGGAATGGGTAACACTATGCGGCATGCGAAGTGAGAAAGTGTCATGCCCGAATGTTTCCGTCGGGCATCTATGGGATAATGTTCTTAATTCTTATTACAATACGAAAAGATTAAAGTAAGTTTTATTGCATGTTCACGGCATGAAAGAAACGCTCCAATTTCCCTTCATCCAATCTTCCGTTCGTCCGCACTCCGCTGCACAGGTCCACTCCGTAAGGACGGACCGTCTCGATCGCTTCCCGTACATTCTCTTCCTTCAGTCCGCCCGCAAGGAACACCGGCACCGTAACGGATTCGACGATCTTCCGGCTCAAACTCCAATCATGTCTTCGCCCGGTTCCACCCAGTTCTTTCACAGCAAGCTTCGGATTCCCTGAATCAAGAAGGATGAGATCCACATACTGCGAGACATTCACCGCTTCTTCAACCGATGATTGATCGATCACATGGATCACCTGCACGATGGACACTCCCGGAAGTTCATTCCGTAGTGCTCGGTATACATCAACAGAGACAGCATCGACCAGCTGAAGCGTATTTGCTTTTGTCTTCCGCTGCTGAGCAATGATCGATTCAGCATCCTGCCTGCTCGTCAGCAGGAAAGTCGCAATGTGTGGAGGCTCCGTTGCAATGATCTCTGCGATCAGCTCTTCAGAGATCGGCCCGGGACCGCTCGGCATTGCGGAGACGAGTCCGAGCGCCGATGCGCCGCACCGGATCGCCGCAGCCGCTTCTTCGACCGATGAGATGCA
>JBMOHT010000429.1:0-1513 GCA_049317705.1 Bacteroidota bacterium
GAAAGCACTCATCCTGGATGCATCGGTCATCATCCTTCAGTTCGCATTCTTTCTGCTGCTGGGTCTCTGTTTATTTGCATTCTATCACAGTGTTCCGTTCCAGCAGCTAGGATTGAAATCATCCGATGAGATATTCCCGAAATTCATTGTGGAACAGCTTCCCGTCGGACTCGCCGGTCTTGTCGTTGCCGGGGTACTTGCGTCTGCCATGGGAACACTCTCTTCTTCCATCAGTTCACTTGCTTCATCCACATTCCTTGATCTGTTCAAACTGACGGCGCGCGGCCGTGATCTTGATTCTGCCACGGAAGTGAAATGGTCCAAACGCTTCACTTTGTTGTGGGGATTCATCCTGATCGGCGGAGCGATGCTCTTTACGGACACGAAGAATCCGGTCGTTGAGATCGGTTTGAAGATCGCGTCCTTCACCTACGGCGGACTGCTCGGCACATTCTTCCTCGGTCTGCTCTTCAAACGAACGAACCAGATCGATGCGTTCGCGGGATTCATCGCAGGAATCTTGTCCATGGTCATCGTTCTTACATTTACGAAGATCGACTTTACCTGGCATACACTCATCGGATGCACGGCAACCATTATTGTCGGTAATCTCAGTACACTCTTTACGAAACGATGAACAACGAATTGAAATATGCTCTTCTTTGCGGTACAGCACTCAGTCTGTGGGTGCTTATTGAATTCGCCCTCGGATTCCATACCACATCGCTCGAGATCGGACAATACTCCGGATTTTTCTCCATCCTCATCCCGATCATCCTCATCTTCTCAGCACTTCAGGAACGGCAGAAACAGTCCGGTTCTCTTCTCTCGTGGACGGTCGGGATCGATTCAGGATTCCGGATCGCGTTCTATTCTGCTCTTCTCTTCACCATGTTCATGGTCATCTATCGGCTCTATATCAATCCCGACTGGCTTGAGGCAACCATCGAATGGCAGCGGAAGAAACTCATCCTCGGCGGCGCTTCCGATGATGAGATCGGCCGGTTCATGGAATCGTCAAGGACGATGAACTCTCTTCCCGTTCAGATCATCACAGGATTCGTCGGTTCAACGACCGTCGGTGTCATTGTTACACTCATCGAAATTCCTGTACTTCGTGTTCTGGCAAGATCAAAAAAGCAGTAACTCATCCCGGTTCTTTCTGAATTGAGTCTGAATGTCCTATTTGTTTTTTGACCAATTTTTAGCAACATTCCACGCATTAATTCTGAAAGGTCGGAACACGTTCTATGGATAAATTTGTCATCAAAGGCGGAAAAAAGCTGAGCGGAACCGTCTCCATCAGCGGAGCAAAGAATGCCACGTTAGCATTGATGCCGGCAACTCTGCTCGCAAGCGGAAAATATGAACTGCAGAATACTCCCGATCTGCGCGACGTGGTCACCATGTCCAAACTTCTGCAGACAATGGGGGTCACATTCGAGCGCAAAGGAAAAACGCTCGAAGTGAACACTTTCCGCGTGAACAAATTCGAAGCTCCGTATGAACATGT
>JBMOHT010000430.1:0-1511 GCA_049317705.1 Bacteroidota bacterium
TTACCATTTTCTAAAAAAGAAGAATGGACTCCGCGAATGGAACTGTGAATTATCCTCCATCGATACCGGTTTGCTGATGTGCGGCGTTCTCTTCGCACAATCCTATTATGATAAGAACACACCGGCGGAGAAAGAGATTCGCTCTCTGGCGGATTCACTCTATCGTCGGGTGGATTGGAAATGGATGACGGACGGACGCAAAGGGATCCCAATGGCATGGAAACCCGAAGAGGGGTTCCACAAATGGATATGGTTCGGTTATACGGAAGCGATGCTGCTCTACACTCTTGCGCTTGGTTCACCGACACATCCGGTCGGGGAAGAGGCATGGGGAGCATTCAACGAGAAATATCTCTGGGCGAACCATTATGGGCAGGATTATCTGAGTTTCATGGCGTTGTTCGGTCATCAATACTCGCATGTGTGGATCGATTTCCGCGGGATCCAGGACGGTTATATGAAGAACAAAGGGATCGATTATTTTGAGAATTCACGCAGAGCAACATACATCCACCGCACCTATGCAACGCTGAATCCGAATAAGTGGAACGATTATTCCGACACCATTTGGGGAATGACGGCGTGCGATGGTCCTAAGGATACGATCTTCACAGTGAACGGCATCAAACGGGATTTCCGTTCATACTCAGCTCGGGGGACCGGTGCCGAGGAGCATCTTGATGATGGAACGATCGCACCGACAGCGGCAGGCGGATCGGTAGCATTTGCACCGGAGATCGTCATTCCGGCATTGAAAGCGATCCGGAACAAATACGGCAGTAACGTATGGACGAAATACGGATTCGTCGATTCGTTCAATCCCACCTATATCACACCGTCAACGCCGAACGGGTGGTTCGACACTGATTATCTCGGTATCGATCAAGGACCGATCGTACTGATGATCGAGAATTACCGCAATGATTTTATCTGGGAAGTGATGAAAAAGAACCCGTACATTGTGAACGGTCTCAAGCGCGCAGGATTCACCGGCGGCTGGTTACAACAACAATCACACGGGAAGCAACAAAAGAGATGAACAATCGATACACGCTTGACAGAACGATATCCCGGAACATCTTTTCGCTGAACGGACAATGGGACGTTACCGGCGGTACTGAAGATGTCATCCCAACAGAGTTCCGATCTGCCGTTGCGGTCCCCGCGGTCGTAGACATGGCCGAACCGCCGTATGAGTGGCTGTCCTTCGATTTCCACTATTATAGAACGATCTTCACACTCGACCAGCTCACTCCGTTAACATTCGTTCATGTAAAGATCGCACAAAGCATGTTCGGCACCGACGTGTGGCTGAACGGCGAACATGTCGGCGGCTCCATCAGCTGTTATACATCGCAGGAATATCTTCTGAACCCATTCCTTCATTCTGAGGGACCGAATGAATTGATCGTCCGAGTGGGCGTTCGTTCGACACTTCCGCCGGAGAGTGCCGTTGGCAGGGATCAGGAGAAGGAGATCTTTACGCCGGGGATCTGGGGAGACGTATCGCT
>JBMOHT010000431.1:0-1505 GCA_049317705.1 Bacteroidota bacterium
GGATCTTCGTCTTTAACGATTCCCAATTCTCACGGACCGGTGTGTTGAAATTCGGAGTGCTCTCATCGGATAATCAGTGGATCGCTGAGAAGGATATTCCCGTCACGCTTGAGCCGACTTCCGATCGTGTCTTTACGGAGACATTCGTCCTTCCGAATGCACTGGATGAATGGAGCGTTACGGCGCAATTGTCCGAGAGTAATTCCGTTGTCTCTACCAGTAAGAAGGTCACGCACGCAATCCATCCGCCGGCGGTTCCCGCACTGAAGGACCCGATTGCGCTCTTCGATCCGTCGCAGGAGATCGAGTCATATTTTGCCGAGGAGGGGATATTGTTCAATACGTTGAAAGAATGGGACCTTTCCCGTTCATCAACGGTGATCGTGAACGGAAATGTTCTCGGGAACAGAATGTATTTACAATGGAAGGACCGGCTGACGGAATTCGTGAAGAACGGCGGAACGCTCGTATTGAACGAACCGGAGTTCCGCGTTGTGGGGAGTGCAAAATATCCTGTCATCGACGGTGTTGAACTGTCCATCACACAGCGGGCTGATCCGGATAAAGGCGGATATGATTCCTATGTGTTCGCCGAATCGCCGTCGCATCCGATATGGAGGAATGTCCCGAAAGAGTATCTGAAACTGTTCAATGGCGCATACGGCGGTGAGATCGTTTCCCAGTATGATGTCGAACTTTCTGTGCCGTCCGTGCGTCTGGCAAGCTGCGGAATGGACCTCGGGGTCACCGCTGCGTCCGAACTGACTGTAGGGAAAGGGAAGATCATCCTGTTCCGTCTACAGCTTCGCGGACGCCTCATCGACTCCGGTCAGCCGGATTCACTCTTTGCTCGACGCGTCGATCCTGTCGCGCAGCAGTTGTTGATGAATCTGATCGAATACGGCGAGCGTTCAAATAATTCACGATGACCATCATGAAAATATCGTCCTCTTTGATAATTTTTGCAGTGCTTATGAACGGATGCGGTTCCATGAAGGATTGGACAGTGACAAACGGACAGCATGCTCAGCATATCGAAACACAACTCGTCAAAACGATCGCGTACGATCTGCTGGTCTATACGCCGAAGACATTCGGTGAAGAGAAAAAGAACTGGCCGCTCATCATCTTTCTGCACGGTTCCGGTGAACGGGGAAATGATCCCAATAAACTGAAAGTGCACAGTCTTCCCAAAGTGGTCGAGCATGATGAGAACTTTCCGTTCATCGTCGTTTCACCTCAGTGCCCCGAAGGAGAGCGATGGAATGCCGAATCGCTCAATGCGATGCTGAAAGAGGTCCTGAAACAACTTCCGGTGGATACGAACAGGATCTATCTGACAGGATTGAGCATGGGCGGATACGGAGTGTGGAAATTTGCCATCGCCTACCCTCAATGGTTCGCGGCGATCGCTCCCGTCTGCGGCTGGGGACATCTTGAGGATGTGGAGAAACTGAAACAGATGCCGGTCTGGATCTTCCATGGAGCGAAGGATGATGTCGTCC
>JBMOHT010000432.1:0-1505 GCA_049317705.1 Bacteroidota bacterium
ATTTACCATGTCATATCGTTTCACGAACGATGAACGGTTCCTTGCCACGGCTCAGCATGCGGCGGACTATTTCATTGCTCATTTGCCGGCAGATATGATACCGTATTGGGATTTCAAGCACCTAATATCCCGAATGAACCGCGCGATGTTTCAGCGGCTGCCATCGCTGCTTCCGGTTTGCTGGAGTTGAGCGGATTTGTGAAGGATGAAACCCAACGGACAAAATATTATACAACAGCGGTTTCCTTGCTGAATGCGATGATGCGCACACCGTACTTCTCCGGAACATCGAAAGAATCATGCATCTTACAATATGGCGTGGGAAATAAACCGGCGGGACGAGAGGTCGAAACATCATTGATCTATGGTGACTACTATTTTATCGAAGCGCTCATGCGGTTTAAACAAGCTCAGTCGAATTTTGCAGATGTTCATCCTTTGTAGATCGCTGCAAGGGTCCATCAACTGAAACAGTGTTCTATGCGTCAAACGGTCAATTTTATCGTGCAATAAAGGTACATCATTATGAGAACTACAATCGTATTCCTTTTCCTCTTAACGGCTCTCGTCAATGCGCAGAACTCCGGCAAGATCTCCGGACGGATCTCCGATGCAAAGTCCGGAGAACATCTTCCGTCGGTCAATGTGGTCGTACGCGGGACGACAATGGGGGCGTCGAGTGATATCGACGGGAATTATTTCATTCTCAACGTTCCTCCCGGAGTTTATGAAGTATCGGTCTCAATGATCGGATACCGCGGAGTGGTACAGAAGGATGTCATTGTGAATGTGGACAGAACGACAGCCGTGAATTTTTCACTGTCGGAATCGGTGGTGCAAGGGGAAGAAGTGATCATCACTGCGGTCCGTCCCGATGTGGAAAAGGAAAAGACCTCCACGAGTGAGATCCGACGCGGCGAGGATGTCGTGAATGTTCCCGGTATCCAGGATATCTCGAATATCCTCACACTGAATGCCGATGTCAGCGACGGTCATTTCCGTGGCGGCCGTGAGAATGAGGAATTATACAATCTTCACGGAATGGGTATCATGAATCCTCTCACATCCGGTTCGGCCTTCAATCCCATCATGAGTGCCGTGGAAGAAGTGGAAGTGATCACCTCGGGTTTCGGCGCACAATACGGGAACGCACAATCGGGAATCGTCAATATCACAATGAAGGAGGGACGTTCGGATAAATGGGTCGCACGCGGCGAGGTCAGGACCCGTCTTCCCGGATTGAAACATTTCGGTCCGAGTCTGTGGGATACAGTGAACAATCCTTACATGGCGAACCGTCTTTCACTGGCTCAGTGGAAAGGTTCGGAAGGAACAGTCTCCGGACGTTTCGGAGGATATGCATCGACGGCCCTTTCCCGCGCGGCATTGCTGCACACGAACTGGCTGATGCAGGCGCACCGGACCTTCGGCGACAGTTATGACGATCTGGTGGATTACACACTCGATGCAAATTTCGGCGGTCCTCTCACGGAGAATGTCCGCAT